>DATEEG010000086.1:0-16095 GCA_035281305.1 Acidimicrobiia bacterium
CGCCAAAGGGGTTCTCCGAATCAGGCAGAGCCTTCAGGCGATCAAAGGCGTCGGAGAGTGACTCGCGATTGAAGCCCGTGCCAACGTTGCCGACATGTTTCAGATGGCCGGCCTCGTCGTAGAGAGCGAGGACCAGCGAACCAAGTGTTCCGTCTCGACTGCCGGATCCCTCGGTCCACCCCACCACGACGGCATCCAGGTCGAGAACGGTCTTGACCTTGAGCCAGAAAGGTGATCTCTTACCTGGTTCGTAGAGCGAGTCCAATCTCTTGGCAACGATGCCCTCTAGCCCCTGCTCCACGGCCGCCTGATAGAGAGCCGTGCCCTGGCCCGGGACGGCAGGAGAGATCTGGATTCGCTCATTGGCAACGACGGTGTCTTCGAGAAGCTGGCGCCTCCGCTCCAGGGGCTCTCCGACGAGGCTCGCCCCGTCGAGGTAGATCAAATCGAACACCATGAACGTCACGGGGGACTTGCGGACCAGAGCCGACAATTGCTGTTCGTTGCGAACGTGCATGCGTTGTTGGAGTTTCTGAAACGACGGCTTTCCGTCATCGAACGCAACGATCTCTCCGTCAATTATGGCGTCGAGCGCCACCAGCCGGTCATGGACGCCGGACAGCTCCGGGTACCCGCTGGTGATGTCGTTGCCCCTCCGCGACACCATCCTCGTGGCCTCGTCGCAAACGGCCAGAGCCCGCACGCCGTCCCACTTCGGCTCGAATCCCCATTCGGGGTCATCGAAGGCATCTGCGGCCACGGTGGCCAACATGGGATCAAGCCGGGGATGGGGCGAGACGGGCGGCCTCTCATCCCTGGACAGGATGGCCAACCACTGCTCCTTCTGGTCCCCGCTCGACGTCTTCACCAAGTGGTAGGTCCCCTGGAGTCGCTTCCCCTCCAGTCGGAAAGTGATCTTCTCTTCGTCCCGTTTGACGACCTCATAGGTTCCGGCGTCGAAGATGCGTACTTCGCCGGCCCCATAGTTGCCACCGGGGATAGAGCCGCTGAAGCTCCCGTAAGAAAACGGGTGGTCCTCGGTCCGGACCGCCAGCGACCTGGCTCCGCGGCGCCGCGGCAGGCCCTTGGGCACGGCCCAAGAAACCAGGACCGGTTCTGCGCCCGGGCTGCTCATCTCGAGACGGAAATCGTGATGCAGCCGGGTGGCGTAGTGCTGTTGGATGACGAAGCTCGGGCCGGCGTCGGCGACCAGGGGGTCGAGTTCGCCAACTCCGTTGCCACCGACCGCCGAGGGTGGTTCAGGCGTGGCCTCGAATCGTCGCTTGCGGTCGTACTCTGATCCGACGTCATCCATGAGGGTTGATCAGGCCGAGCGCTTGGCCCGCGTCTGATCGACGCTCGCTTTGAGGGCCTCCAGCAAGTCGGCGACCTGGGCGGACGGCGCCTCGGCGGCGGTGACAGTTATCTCATCCCCGTTGATCTTGGAGTCGATGGCTTCCTGCAATCGCCGGCGATAGCTGTCCTCGAACCTGGTTGGGTCGAAGTCGGCGGTCAGTTGGTCGATCAGCAGCCGGGCCATCTTCAACTCTTCGCTCGATACTCGAGTTTTCGTCTTCAGCGAGTCGAAGTCGGGCTCCCTGATTTCGTCGGGCCAGTTCATGGTCTCCAACACAAGCATGTCATCCCGCACCCGCAGGGCGCATAGGCGCTCTTTTTCCCGGATGGCCACTTTGGCCAGAGCGACTCGATCCGACTTCGCCAGGGCGCGGGTGAAGAGGGTGTACGCCTTGACGGCCACCTTGGTCGGGGCCACGTAGTAGGAGCGCTCGAAGAAGATCGGGTCGATCTCGGCGGCTTCGACGAACTGCACCACATCGATGGCGCGAGAACTTTCCGGGGCGATCTGTTTGATCTCTTCGGGCGTGAATACGACGAACTTCCCCTCCTCGTACTCGAACCCCTTGACGATGTCATCCCAATCGACCTCGCGGCCCGTTTTGGACGAGACCCTCTTGTATTCGATCCTGGAGTGGTCGCGGCCGGAGAGCTGGTGAAAGGAGATGTCGCGATCCTCGGTGGCGGTGTAAAGACCGACGGGGATCGTGATCAGGCCGAAGGTGATGGCGCCGCTCCAAATGGAACGCTGGCTCGTGGGCGCGGGCTTGTCGTACTTGGCAGCCGATGAGCGTCGGCCCTTGCTCTTCGGCTTGGTGGCGGACCCGTTGGAATTGTTCGATGTTTTCGAGAGGGCGGCGATCAAGTCGGCTTTCCCCATCTGCGAGCGTCCTTCCACGCCTGCTTTCTGGGCGCGGTCATAGAGTTCGGCCTTGCTCAGCTGCTGCAGTGATTCCTTCATCGGTCCTCGCTTCCTAACACCGAGCCGTACCCCTCCGCTACCGCCGGCAAACTCCACGCCGCCGGGCGGCGCCATCGATGGTCATCGGCCGCGGCTCTGCCGCGCGGGGTGGCGCCGGGTTTGGCGGGAATTCGCTCGGGGTAACGCTCGGCCATGGCAGCCAGCCTTCCGTGTTCCCGTCCGATGGCCCACGATGTGGCGACCTACCTCATTCACCGGGGATCCCCCCAAAGCCGCGACACGGACGACGAGATGGCCGAGGACACCAAAGCGATTCGAAGGAAACTCGACGCTTGATTCTCAGACACCCGCCCGCAGGGGGATCATGACGCAGCTACCAGGGAGGGGTGAAATTGGCTCGGAACCGCAGACAGGCCTTGGGACGCCAACTTTGGTCGCTGGCCGACTTGACCAGAGCGGGGGCGAGTCGCCGCGAATTTCGATCGAGGGCCTACCGGCAGGCAGTGTGGGCCCTGGACGAGGTTTCCGCTGATCTGGAAGAACCTTTGGAGGAACTTCTGGCCGTGCCCGGTATCGGCGCCGGGGTCGGTCGCTTGATCACGGAGTTTCGGGACACGGATGGCATCGAAGAACTTCGTCGCTTGCAGGCCAAGTTGCCGGAGGAGTCGGTCCGACTGCGGTTGTTGCCGCGAATGACTCCCACCCGTCTCTCCTGGCTCAAGGTCGAAGCGGGCATCGAAACCGTTCAGGACCTCATCGATGCCATTGACCAGGAGAAGCTCAGCACGCTGAAAGGGGCGGGTCCCGAGACCGCTCGGGTCTGGCGCGAACGCTCGCAGGGGTTGCTTTCCTCGGGTTTGACGCCCCTGGCGGCCCACGCTTGGTCTCACCGCCTCTTGTCACACATCGAGCGTCACGTCGCCGGCGCTGAGGTCATCGTCACGGGGGCGGTTCGCCGGCTCGATGAGTGGGTGGACGCGATCGACCTCGTCGCCGGCGAGAGCGCCGCCGACGTGATGCGCTTCCTTCAACAGTCGGCTGTGGTCACGGGATTCGCGGAGGCGGAAGAAGTCGTCCGGTGCCAGACCCATGGGGCCTTGGTGACCCTCCACCCGACCGGTCCTCGAACGGCTGCCGCGGCGGTGTTTCGGACAACCGGCCCCGTCGACCATGTTGAGGCGGTGGTCCGATCGATCGGGGACCGGGGCGACGCAGACCTGGCCCCGACTGAAACCGACATCTACCGGGCGGCCGGGCTGGCGTTCGTGCCGCCGCCGGCACGCTCCCAGGACCTAGAGGTGCCTGGTGAACTGGTGGAAGTGGAGCATCTCCGGGGGGACCTCCATTTGCATAGCGACTGGTCGCCGGACGGGCGTCAAACGATCGAAGAGCTGGTGCAGTCAGCCCGGGCCCGGGGGCTCGAATATGTAGCCATCACCGATCACGCCAAAGGGCTTCGGTTTGGAGGTCTCGACGAAGAGCGGCTTGAACTCCAACGCGAGGCGATCGAACGCATTCGACCCCGGTATCCGGACATCGTGATCCTCCATGCGTCGGAGTTGAACATCGACCGGAACGGGGACGTCGATTTCGACGCCCACGTCCTAACCCGGCTGGACCTCGCGATCGCCGCGGTCCATTCCCACTTCTCCCTCGACAAGATGGGCCAGACCCGGCGCCTGCTGAATGCGATCTCGAACCCGATGGTGAATGTCATCGCGCATCTCACGGGACGCCGGATCGGAATCCGGCCCCCCATCGAGCTGGACATCGAGCTGGTCCTGTCCGCGGCGGCCGAACATGGCACCGCCCTGGAAGTCAATGGGCACCTTGACCGCATGGATGCTCCCGCCGAAATTGTGGGTCGGGCCGGCGAACGGGGCGTGCTTTTTGCCGCGAACAGCGATGCTCATCGTGGAGGCGAGCTGGCCAACATCGAGCATTCGGTTGGGATTCTGCAACGGGGGCTGGTCACTCACCCGAGGGTGGTCAATACCTGGCCCGTCTCCGAACTCCTCGAGTGGGCAGGCGTTGGTCGCCGATCTCGATCAAAGCTCAGCCGGGATTGATCGGAGAGTTCCGATCCTTTCTTGCTGCCCACGCGATCACGAGCGCAGCGGCCACCGTCGCCCACACGCTGCTGGGAGGCCTGCTTTCCGCCTCAGCCGGCTCGTTCGACTCCGTAGCCGTCTTGTCCGCGCGGTTGGCTGCCCAGACCTGGGTGAACTCGGCGCCGAAGAACAGGATCAGCGCCGAGTAATAGATCCAGACCAGGATGACGATGATCGAGCCTGCCGCCCCGTAAGCGGACCCGACCTCGCTCACTCCCAGGTAGAAGCCGATGGCGAACTTGCCGGCGACGAAGAGGATCGCTGTCAGCCCGGCGCCGACCCAGACATCTCGCCATTCGATCTTGGTATCCGGAAGCACTTTGAAGATCAGGGCAAACAAGCAGGTGATGACGATCATCGAAGCTACGACGTCGAGGGCAGCGAGGTACGGCGCCATCCAGTCGAAGCCGCCGGCGACTTCGACCAGAGCTCCGATAGCCGCGCTAAGGGCGAGGGAGACCAGAAGGAGGAACCCGGTTCCGAGAATGGTTCCAAATGAGAGCAATCGGGACCGAACCAGACGCCAGATCCCTGCCCCCTTCTTCGGTTCGACCTCCCAGATCGTATTGAGGGCTTCCTGCAGCTGTCCGAATGCGCCCGTTGCCCCGACCAGGAGCGTGAAAAGGCCGAGTACGAGGGCTACTCCGGAGCCGGTGCTCTGCTGGGCATGGGTGACGGCTTCGCCCAGGGTCGCGGCAGAGTCCGTACCGACGAGGTCGGCGACCTGTGCCAAGATCCGCTCTCGAACTTCGTCCACTCCGTACACCAGGCCGGCGACACCGATCACCGCGACCAGCAGCGGCGGCAAGGAGAAGGCCGTGTAGTAGGACAGGGCCGCGGCCAATCGTGGGGCCTTGTCCTCCATGAAGTCCCTGGCTGCGGCCACCAGCAGACGAGGAATCGATTTCATTCTTGAACCTCGTGGGTTGCGTGGGGCGGTACTTCAGTTCTACCCGTCCTGCCTGCCAGTGAAACCTCGTCGTCGGGGCCGCCACACTCCTCGGCCATCGGCCGGGCCGAGCCCGGCTCGCATTGGTGGCGGCGTCGGCGCGGCATTCGTAGGCTTGACCGATGTCTCGCGATTTGCCCGCCAGGGGTTGGCTCCCCGAGACCTGGGCCGAACGCTCTGTGGATACCGTCGTGGCGGTCTTCGCCACTGCCGCCGCGGTGGTTCTGCATCTCGAGATCGTGGCGAGTCGCGGGGGGGTTGGGGCTGGTCCGGCGTTGGTGGTAGCCGCCACGCATGGGGCGGCCGTGTGGTTCCGCCGGACCCGGCCATGGCCGGTTCTCGTCGTGTTGGTGTCGACCGCGGTCCTGTCCTCGGTTCTCGGGTTCCCGGCGTTCATGCTCGGGCCCGCCATCTTGTTCGCGGTGTACAGCGTCGGGGCCGAGATGAAGGACACGGCTTCACTGGTCGCTCTAGGTTTCGTCGAGGCGACGGTGGCGGCGGTCCTGGTATTGGGCCCCGGGTTCCCCGGACTTCCATCAGTCGTTTTGTATCTGGTGATCATCGCCGTGGCATGGTGGTTGGGGTATGCGGTTCGTAGATTGCGGACCGCGGCGCAAGCCCATGAACGCCGGGCCGACGAGTTGGCGGCGACCCGGGAAGAACTCGCTCGGTTTGCAGTGGCAGAGGAACGGCGCCGGATCGCCCGCGAACTTCATGACGCGGTCGCCCACTCCATGACTGTCGTTGCCATGCACGCCGGGACTGGCCGACTCCTGGCGAACGACGACCCCTCGTCGGCGGCCTCCTCGCTCGCAATCATCGAGCGCTTGAGCCGTGATGCGCTGGCCGAGATGCGCCTTCTGGTCGGACTCCTTCGCGACGATGCCGACGGTGGGAACGGGCTGGCCCCGACGCCCGCACTTTCCGACGTGCACGGCCTGATCGCCGAAATGGCTGTTGCGGGGATGGTCGTCGACGTTTCCATCGAGGGCTCACTCGAGGGAGTCGCGGCCGGACCTGCCCTGGCGGGATACCGGATAATTCAGGAGGCCTTGACGAACGCCGCCAAGCATGCGGGGTCGAAAGCAATCCTCCGGATCCAGGTCAGCGAATCCGAGTTGGTCATCGTGGTGGAGAACGACGTTGTTCCCGGGCGGACGGCGGTCGGGAGCCGACGGGGCGCGGGACTGGGAATCATCGGGATGCGGGAACGGGTCCAGGTCTACGGTGGGAGCCTGACAACGGGACCCCTCCTGGACGGGGGCTTCCAGGTCGTCGCTGCGATCCCGCTTCCTGGCGACAAAGGATGACCCGGGTCGGAATCGCCGACGATCAGCCCCTCATCAGGGCCGGGCTCCTGAGTCTGCTCGAACATGCCGCGGGCATGGATTGCGTTGGCGAGGCGGCCGACGGTCTCGAGGCGGTCGACCTCGCCCGCCGCGCCGGGCCCGACGTCATGGTCATGGACGTTCGCATGCCCAGGCTCGACGGGATCGAAGCAACCCGGCGAATCGTGGCCGATCCGGTCTGTGCCACTGTGAAGGTTCTGATCCTGACCACGTTCGACATCGACGAGCACGTCTACGCCGCGCTCCGAGCCGGTGCCAGCGGCTTTCTCTTGAAAGATGCCGCCCCCGAGGATCTTCTAACGGCGATCAGCGTCGTCGCCACCGGGGATGCGCTCATCCATCCGGCCATCACCCGTCGTCTGATTGCAGAGTTCGTTCGCAGGCCGGCAGTTGCCGATCGGGGGGCGATCAAGGGAGTGGAGCGCCTGACGGATCGCGAACGCCAGATTCTGACCATGGTGGCCCGGGGATTGTCCAACGCTGAGATAGCCGAGGCCGAACTTCTGAGTTACGCAACTGTCAAGACCCACGTTTCGCGGATCCTCACGAAGCTCGGAATGCGAGATCGCGCCCAACTGGTGGTGCTCGCTTACGAGTCGGGTCTGGTTACTCCCGGGAGCCGTTGACCCGCCTTCTACATCCCGGGATGTACCCCCAAGTGCCCTCCGCAGGCCGACGACAAGGAGTCGATCCCGACATACCTTGAAGTATCGAGTTTCTTGGAGGAACAGTGGAGGCAATCGAGGTCAGGCACCTCAGCAAGCGTTTCGGGCCGGTCACCGCGGTCGACGACCTCAGCTTCGAGGTAACGCAGGGTTCGATCACGGGGTTCGTCGGTCCCAACGGCGCCGGTAAGTCGACCACCTTGCGCGCCATCCTCGGCTTGGTTCGTTCGGACGCCGGCGAAGCCCTGATCAACGGGTCTCCCTACACCGAACTCCCTCAACCGTGGGCAGCGGTCGGTGCCGTTCTCGACGTCGGCGATTTCCACCCGGGCAGGTCGGCCCGGAATCATCTCCGAGTGCTGGCCTCCCCGGCCGGGATTCCGGTTTCCCGGGTCGATGAAGTAATCGAGATGGTGGAGCTAGGTGATGCTGCCCGCCGGGCAGTGGGTGGCTTCTCGCTCGGCATGAGGCAACGCCTCGGCCTGGCCGGGGCCCTGCTCGCCAGTCCGGAAATACTGGTGTTGGACGAGCCGGCCAACGGTCTGGACCCCGAAGGAGTGCGGTGGCTGCGAGGGCTCCTGCGCCATCACGCCTCCGCCGGTGGAACCGCGCTGCTCTCGAGTCACGTGATCGCCGAATTGGCTCTCGCCGCCGACCATCTGGTGGTGATCAAAGCCGGCCGATTGGTAGCCCAGGGCTCGGTCGCCGAATTGACCGCCTCTGGCGCCGCGCCGGTCGTCCGGGTGCGAACGCCCGACGCCGACAAATTGGTCGCCGCGCTGACGAGCTTCGGGCTTCGGTCGGACCTCGCCCCGGACGGAGACGTGCTGGTTCCGGGCGCCAACGCCGAGGACGTAGGAAGGGCGGTGGCTCGGAGCGGAGCGGTGGTGTACGAGATGCGGATCGATCGACCGTTGCTCGAGGACGTGGTCCTGGAGCTCACCCGTGGAGGTAGCGAAACGTGACCCAACTAATCAAGACCGAGCTTCTCAAGCTGTCGACCATCAGAACGTTCAAAGGGCTCATCGCCGGGTCGGTTGCATTCACGCTGCTCCGCTTTGCGATGGTCGTCTCCTCGGCCGGCAGGATCGAGAGCTCTCCGTTGGGAACCGCGGTCAGCACCCAATCCCTGATGCTCTCCGCCGGATCCGGCACGATCCTATTTCTGGTGGTCGGGGTCCTCATGGTTGTGACGGAGTACCGCCACGGGACGATCGGCCTCACCTTTCTGGCCACCCCGCGCAGAGGCAGGGTGGTTGCGGCCAAGATCATCGCGGCGGCCGTAGTCGCCTTCGTGTATCTCCTGGTCATCAGCGGTCTGGTGCTGGGTCTGATCATCGCCTTGTTCCTGAGCCGGAACATCCCCCTCGACTCGATCAACGGCGAACTCCTTGCGCTGATGGGGGGCGTTGTCATCGCCATGCCTCTCTATGCCGTCATGGGAGTCGGACTCGGTGCCCTCATCCGCCACCACGTGGCGGCGTTGATGATTCCGCTCGCCTGGTTCCTGGTCGTTGAGTCGCTCCTTCCCAGCTTCGGCCTGAGGTCGATCCTGACCTGGCTCCCCGGCGGGGCCACTGCGGCCCTGGCTCGATCCGACGCTCCGGGCCTGCTTCCGATGTGGGGTGGAGCTCTGCTTCTCGCCGCCTACGCCGCCGCGTTTTCGGTCCTGGGCGGCCGGGTTCTGGCAAGTCGAGATGTGACATGAAGAGCTCCCGGGTCGTTGCCCTATGGCTGACGGCGGCGTTGACGGCCTGTGGCCCCACCACCGGCGTTGACCGGGCCGCCGAACTGTCGGCGGCCGTCGACGCCTGGCGTGAGCGGACGCCGGTGCCCGGAGTAGTGATTGCGGTAGCCGGGGCTGATCTCGACGAGCAAATGATTGCTTCGGGCACCTTGCGTCGAGGTGGGTCGGAACCGATCACGATCAATACGTCGTTTCGAGCCGGTTCGGTCACCAAGACGCTGGTTGCTTCCGTGGTCCTGCAACTAGTAGAGGAAGACCGGCTTGGTCTCGACGACCTAGTCCTCAGTGTGCGACCGGCGTCCGATCCAGCTCTCGCCGGCCTCCTCGAGAATGTGACGATTCGAGACCTGCTCGGCCACACCAGCGGGTTGCCGGACTCGGCCCGAAGCCCTGAGTTGATCTCGCTGCTGCAGTCAGACCCCGATCGTGTTTGGACCAACGCTCAGATTCTGAACCTGGTTTCCCGCAGCCAGCGGGAGTTTGCCCCGGGGACTTCATTCGGGTACTCGAACACCAACTACCTGTTGCTCGGAGATGTCATCGAAGAACTGACCGGTCGGCCCTGGTGGACGGAGGCAAGAAGCAGGATCCTCACCCCGCTTGAGATGGATGACAGTTACATGGCGGGATTTGAGCCCCCGCGGGGTGTGCTCGCCCCGGGGTATTTCGACACGGACAACGACGGGTTCACCGAGGAACTCGACCAGACTTGGCCGGCTCTGGAGACCAGTGAAGGCGCCGCCGGTGCCCTGGTTTCGACCGTCCCCGACCTGGTGCGCTTCGCCCGGGGCCTATTCGGCGACGAGATCATCCCGGGGCGGGCCCTGGAGGAGATGACCACCCCCGGACCTTTCGCCAGCCGGCACACGGGCTACGGACTCGGACTTGAAATAGCAAGCCCCGACCTGGAGACGGTCGTCTGGGGGCACGGCGGATTCGTACCCGGATATCGGGCCGTTCTGTGGCACGCACCCGTGCCCGATCTCACCATCGTCGTCCTCACCAACGAGTCGCGCTCGCGTCCGGACGGGCTGGCGGAACTCGCCCTGGGAATCGCCACCCGGTAGGGATCGAGGCTGGACCTGTAACAGGACGACTCCTGCAGCGACCTTGACAATCAGCGCTGCTTGGGACGAGAGCCAAAAGGCCAGCCTCGTGAGGACGCGCCGGAGGCATAATGGCCTACTGTTTGACCCGGGCCGTCGTGTTGCGGGTCGACCGGGTTGAATCGGGCGATCGGATTTGAAAGAGGTTATGCCGGGGGATCGATTCATCGAACTGGCCATGAGAGACGATCGGCATGTGCTCGACGTCTTGTTCCGGCATGCCCGGGAGGCGATCACGGTCCAGGACAAGGCGGGAAAGCTGATCTACGCCAATGACCTCGCAGCCAGGCTGATCGGCTTTCGGTCGGCCGAAGAACTGCTGAAGGCGCCGGTCACCGAACTGGTGGGACGGTTCGAGATGGTCGACCACGCCGGCGAAGTCCTCACGCCCGAACGCCTGCCGGGACGCCGCGTCCTGATGGGGGAGAAGGTCGTTGAGGAGATCGTCGGCTACCGGGTTCCTGGTAGCCATCGGGTGCGATGGTCCCGGGTGAACGCCAGCCCGATCAAGAACGACGCCGGGGAGACAGTCCTGGCGATCAACTTCTTCACTGACATCACCGACCAGGTGCGGCGCGACGAGACCGCCAAATTGCTGGCCAGCGCCAATGAACTGTTGGGCGCTTCGCTCGAACTCGAGCAGAACCTCGCGGCGCTTGCCCAGCTTCTCGTGCCCCAGCTTGGCAGTTGGTGTGGGGTGCATCTCATCGGAGACGACGGGACGCTTGCATCGGTGGCGCTGATCCACCCGGATTCGCCCGAGGCCGACCTGCTGGTCTCCATGAGGCAAGGAGAACGCATAAGCCTGGACTCGGATCAAATGCCGGCTCGGGTCGTCAGGACGAGGAAACCGGAGGTGGTCGCCGAGATTACGCCTGAGATGCTGGCCATGGCCGAAGAGGTCGAGGGTCGTGAGTTCGTCGACCTGTTTCGTCGCTTGCAGGTGAACTCGGTGGTTTGCGTTCCCCTGCAGATGGGAAGCCAGGTCATAGGCGCTTTGTCTCTGGCCCGCACCGCGCCCGACCTGCCTTTCGACGACTCCGACGTGGAGATCCTGGTGGCGGTGGCAGATCGGGCCGCGGTGTCGCTCGAAAACGCCCGTCTCTATCAGCACGAGCATGAGGTGTCCCAAGTCCTCCAGCGCGGACTTATGCCTCGATTCCTCCCTGGAGTCGATGGGGTGGCGCTCGCGGCGCGTTACCGGCCCCTGACGCGGATCGGACATGTCGGTGGCGACTTCTATGACGTAATCCCGCTCTCGGACGATCTGTGCGCTCTGGTCGTGGGTGACATCGAAGGCAAGGGCATCGCCGCCGCGGCGGCGGTGGGCCTCGCTCGTCACACCATCAGGGCGATCGTCAACGTCGATCCCACACCCGCCGTCGTGTTCGGGGCTCTGAACCAGGCATTGATAGAAGAGGATCAGAGGATGTGCACCCTGGCCTATGTGCTGTTGGATCGCCGGGGTGACCGCTTCGACATGAAGGTCACGCTGGCGGGACACCCGCCGCCGATACTCGTGTCATCCGATGGCACCAGGACCAGACTCGGCAGTCCTTGCCCACCGGCAGGGGTGATTCCGTCAATCGAACCAATCGAAGAGCTCTACTCGTTGACCAAGGGCGACACCCTGCTCATCTACACCGACGGCTTCGCGGTGCGCGGCGAGGCGCCGCCGGAGAGCGTCGAAGCATCGCTTCTTGAGGCTCATCTCGAGGAACTGGACCCCCTGCTGGACCGGTTACTGGCCCACGTGCTCACCGCGGCTGATGACAAGGTGCACGATGACATCGCTCTTCTCGCCGCCCGCGTCATCTGACCGACGGCCCCGCCGGCGGCCCTGAGTGGCCTTTCCATGTGCAGCCGGGGCCACCCGGGTTCTAAGGTTTTCCGGTGGACGACTATCGGGCTCTATACGAGGCGTCGGGCGAGTTGAGTAGGTTGCTCTCGGAGGAGAGCCGGCTCGAGCCGACCCTGATGGGCATCGGCCACCTGGCTGTTTCGGTCATTCCTTCTTGCGAGGAGGCGGGAGTGACGCTCGAAAGAGGGGGTCAGGTTTCGATGAGGGTTACGACTGGGTCGACCGCCGAAAAGGTGGACTCGTATCAGTATGAGATCGAAGAAGGGCCGTGCGTTGCAGCCGCTGACTCGCACAGCCCGGTTCTGATCGAGGATATGGCCAGAGACGACCGATGGCCACGGTTCGCCTCGCTGGCCGCCTCACAGGGCGTGAAGAGCTCTTACGCGATTCCCATGATCCTCGAAGGTGAGATGATCGGAGTGTTGAATCTCTATTCGGTCGACAACCCCTTTGGTCCGACCGACGAGCAGATCGGTACCAGATTCGCCGATCAAGCTGCCCTCGCGGTCCGGCATTCGGCAACATTCAACAAGTCCAGGGAAATGATCGACCATCTCCATCGGGCTCTGGAGACGCGGGACGTGATCGGGGCGGCCGTCGGGATCTTGATGCACCGCGATCGCCTGACGATGGAAGCCGCTTTCACCCTCTTGAAGGAAATGTCCCAGCGCGACAACCTCAAGCTTCGCCAGGTCGCCCAGAGCATCATTAGCCCTTTTGAAGCCGGCGAAGCCTCCTCCGAAAACGGTTGATCAAAGAGCGCCGCGAATTTCCTTCTCCCAGAAGGTGACGAATCCGGCCTGGTCCTCTCCGATCTGATGAAAGTAGAGGTGGTCAACTCCGGCATCGCGGGCCTCGAGGACTTTCTCGATGACAGGCTCCGGATCAGGTCCACATGGCACTTCTTCGCTTAATCGTTCTGGTGTGACCAACTCGACGGCCTGTTCGAAATCGAGCATCGTCCTCAGCTCCTGGTTCAACTGGCCTGGCAGTCCGGTGTTGGGCCACTGCCGATGGGCCAGGGCGATCGCCTCGTTCCGATCGGGTCCCCAGCACAGAGTCAGTTGCGAAAATATCGGACCCGAGCCACCTGCCTGTTGGAAGGCAGCAACGGTGTCGGGGTTCAGGCTGGACAGCCATAGCCCGTCTCCGATCCGGGCTGCCAGTTCGGCTGAATTGTTTCCAAAAGCCGAGATCACGATCGGGACTGGTTCGACCGGTCGATCCAGGACCCGAGCGTCCTCAACGGTGAAGTACTCACCCCGGTGGGTCACCGACTCCTCGGACCACAATCGGCGAATCAACGCCACGGACTCCTCGAGCATCGCCGCCCGAACCTCGTAGGCGGGCCACGGATCACCCAGCACGTGCTCGTTGAGGTTCTCGCCGGTTCCCACCCCCCAGATCAGCCGTTCCTCGAGCAAAACTCCGGTTGTCGCCACCGCTTGGGCGAGTATCGCCGGATGAATGCGCAGGATCGGACAGCTCACACCGACACCGACCTCGATGCTCTCGGTGGCTGCGGCAACAGCTCCCAAAACGGACCACACAAAGGGGCTGTGACCCTGCGCGCTGATCCACGGGTGGTAATGATCGGAAACGGAAACGAAGTCGAATCCCCGCTCTTCGGCCATGACCGCCAGGTCCACGAGGGCGCGAGGTCCATGCTCCTCGGACGAAAGAGTGAGGCCAAGTTTCACGACGTCGCCCTCGAACTGACAGAGGTGGCCGGCGCGGTGCTGACCGACGCGGGTCGGGTTGGGCCAAGGGTTCGAACGCGCCTTGATTCAATCAAGACCGTGCTGTTGTCGGGACGGCCGACTGACTGGCCGAACGCCCCGGGCCCGGTGTGCATGACTCTCCTTCCCCCGCGGGACCTTCCCTCTCTGGGGTCGACAGTCGCTTTACCCGGAGGCCCGGGCCCCGAAACCCGGTATCGACCTACGGGAGCGAGGGGAGCAGGTCAGGGGCCGTTTCCGGCAGGCCGGCTGAGGGCTGCTCGGCGTCCTCGATTGTTGGGAACACGGCGAATCGATCCGCCAGGCCTGTTAACGAGAGAAGGCGCAGCAAGCTGCCTCCTTCGGGAGCTACCAACCGGAGACCCCCACCGCTCTCATCGGCCCGGTCCTGGACCTTCAAGAGCCAACGCAGGGCCGACGAGTCCATGAACGCGACGTCCGACAAGTCAAAGATGGCGTGGACCTTCTCGCCGTTGAATGTGGTTGCCGCCATGGCGTCGAGCTCGTCGGTGCGGGACATGTCCAACTCGCCACTCAGCTTCAAAACAACCCAGGGGGAACCCGCCGAGCCGGCCATTTTTAACCTCCTTCACATCGCAAGAACAGAAGCTCGAGAAACGAAAGGGGCTATCGGTCTAACCCGCGGCCGGCAATTTAGCGCAAACCCGGCAATCCTCGCAAGGTCGTCCGACCGATCCGGGCCGACGCGAACTCCCGACATCCCGGGGTAGTTTGGCGACGACTGCGCGAGGGCACCTCCCTGACAATCCGATCGAGCGAGCACCCAACGGAAGCCATTCAATACCTCAAGATCTATCTGGATGACCACCGGGCGGGAGCCACGGCCGGTACGGATTTGGCCCGCCGTCTCTGGCGCCAGAATCGATCCGGGCCGTGGGGGACCGAACTCCAGGAAATCCGCGAGTTGATCCAATCCGAGAAGGAGACCCTGGACTCTGTGAGAGCCGCCTTGGGAATCAGCGGCGGACTCGCCAAAAGGACATTTGCGCTCCTGTGGGCCCGGGCTGCCCGCCTCAAGCCCAACGGTGATTTCCTCCGCTATTCGGCGCTGACCAGATTGGTTGATCTGGAAGCGCTGATGTCCGGTGTGCAGGCCAAGGTGGGACTCTGGGCCACCTTGCTGGAGACGTCTTCTTCGTTCCCAGGGCTGGCTCGCTTCGACTTCGCTGCCCTGGGCGAACAGTCGGAAGCTGAACTCAGGACCCTGCGGGACATTCACGATTGGGCGGCCCGACAGTGTTTTCTCCGGTGACCCACGCTTGAAACCTCGAGCATGAACGAAGCCCAGGCAGTGGTCGTCACCGGCGTGTATGGCGTCGGCAAGACAACCGTTATCGAGGAGATGGCCGAACAACTGGAGAACGCCGGGCTGGCTTTCGGCGCAATCGATCTCGACTGGTTGTGGTGGTTCAACGTTCCCAGCCTCCAAGACCGTGCCGCCGACGGCATCGGGCTTTCCAACCTCGCGGCGGTTGCCGGCAATTACCGGTCTGCCGGCG
This sequence comes from Acidimicrobiia bacterium, assembly GCA_035281305.1. Lineage (GTDB taxonomy): Bacteria > Actinomycetota > Acidimicrobiia > Spongiisociales > ZC4RG35 > DATEEG01. The sequence goes on from DATEEG010000086.1 coordinate 15,326, forward strand.
TGAGTCGCCTCATGCTGGCAGGTGCCATCGCGGACGACACCCATCTGGCCGAGTTGGTCCGCGCGATCCGATGCCCTCTACGCGTCGTCCGTCTAACGCTGCCATTGCGGGAGATCGAAAATCGGCTGGCCGGGGCTGTTACGACGGGGCGCCAAGTCGACCTCCGCCAGACCAGGGAGTGGATCGAAGAAGACTTCGGCTCGGGCATCGGAGACCTCGTGATCGCCAACGATCGACCGGTCCAAGCCGTGGCCAGGGAGATACTGGACTGGCTCGGATGGGTCTGACATGGGCGATAGCCCCGGGCCTGGGCGTGGCAGCCGTCGGGCATAATCGCCCGGGTGGATATCGATCCTCTGACCAACCTCCGGAGAATCTGTCTGGCCTTGCCCGGGACGACCGAGCGGCTGAGCCACGGTGAGCCGACCTGGTTCATTCGCGACAAGAAGACGTTCGTCAACTACGCCGACCACCACCACGACGATCGCCTGGCGTTCTGGTGCGCGGCACCGTCGGGGCAGCAGCAGTCGCTGGTGACTTCGGATCCCGAGAGGTTCTTCGTCCCTCCTTATGTCGGTCATCGGGGATGGCTCGGTGTCTATCTCGACATTCCGGTGGATTGGGACGAGATCGCCGACATCGTCGAGAATGCCTACCGGGTGGTCGCTACCAAGCGATTGATAGCCGAGTTGGACGCGAGCTAGGGCCTGGCTCCTCTCCGCGGGCGTGGCTGCCTGGTGACTGCTTCTCGATCCGTGGTAGGTTCCCGA
>DATEEG010000087.1:0-3863 GCA_035281305.1 Acidimicrobiia bacterium
GAGGCAATCGTCCGCGCCCTCGAACTTCCCGCGGCCGGCGGCGGCCCCCTGCAGATCCTGGAGTCGAGGCTGCGTGACCGCCAGATGCTGCTGGTTCTCGACAATTTCGAACAGGTGACAGCCGCGGCCGTAGGTTTGTCCGAGCTCCTCCAACACGCGCCAGGACTGAAGGTGGTTGTCACGAGTCGGGAGACGCTTCGAGTTCGGGCCGAGCGTGTTTTCCCGGTCCCGCCGCTGTCGCTACCTCATCCCAAGGACTCAACAGCCGCCATCGCTGCCTCAGAGGCCGTGCAGTTGTTCACCGAACGGGCACGGGCGGTTCGACCCGGGTTCGCCGTCACGGACGAAAACGCCTCCGGAATCGCCGAGATCTGCCTGCGGCTCGACGGACTTCCATTGGCCATCGAACTGGCCGCGGCCCGCCTCAACGTCTTCACCCCATCGGACCTTCTCGAGCGACTGAAGACCCGACTCGACGTGCTCGGAGCAGGCGGCCGCGACCTGCCCGACCGCCAGCGGACACTGTGGGGGGCAATCGGGTGGAGTTATGAGCTGCTTGACAAAGAGGAGCGCGATTTCTTCGAGCTGATGTCGGTGTTTTCGACCACCGATCTGCCGGCACTCGAAGCCGTTGCCGGCTCCGTCTCCAAGGATGCCGTAGTCATTGATTCCCTCGCCTCGCTGGTTGACAAGAGCCTGGTTCGAAGCGACGACAGCGGACCCTCGCAACGTTTCTCGATGCTCCTCATGATCAAGGAGTACGCCGAGACCCGGCTGGCGGAATCCCCCGGGCGGGAGCAGGAGGTGCGCCGCGCTCATGCCCGGTATTACTCCGCCTTTGCCGGACAGCTACAGGACCGGCTGCGCGGCCCGGAGCGAGAATCGGTGCTTGCCGGACTCGGATCGGAGATCGGCAATCTGAGAGGCGCCTGGCGGTTCTGGGTCGAACAGGCCGACCTGGAACAACTGTTTGACCTCATCGACGGGCTCTGGGCCTTGCATGAAGCCAAGGGCTGGTACCACGCGGCAATTGAACTGGCGACCGACACTCTGGGCGTACTGGCGAAGGCAGAGGCGACCCCGAAGCACGCCGCCGAGGAGTTGATCTTGCGCACCAGCCTGGCCCGGGCGCTGATGGCGGTACGGGGCTATGGAGTCGAGGTCGAAGAAGAGTTCAAGCGAGCGCTCGAAATTGCGGAGGGGACCGGCGCCGCTGCCCACAGCTTTCCGGTTCTCCGCGCCCTCGCCACCTATTACATGAACATCGCCGACTTTGGGAAAGGCGTTGAATTCGGGCGGAGACTCCTCGAGTTGGGTGAAGCCGAAGGCGATGAGGCAATCAGGATCGAAGGCCACTATGTCTTTGGTGCCGCGACGGCTTTTATCGGCGACCTCGAGACCGGGCTCCCGCACCTCGACCGGGCTATCGAGCTTCATGACTCACGGAAGCACGACTCGACCCGATTCCGCCTCGGGCCCAGTACCGGGGTAGTCGCCCGGGTTGCATCCGGTCTGACCCTGTGGCAGTGCGGCACCCTGGACAAAGCGGTCACACGCCTCGGGGACGCCCTGGTCATCGCCCGTGAGCTCGACCACCCCTACAGCATCGCCTTCGCTCTCTATCACAACGGCTTTCTCTCGATGTGGAGGAACCACTTCGAAGAGTGCCGCGAGTACGCCCGCGAGTTGGCTTCGGTCGCCGCGGAGAACGACTACCTGGTGTGGAAAACACTCGCCACCGTTTTGGAAGGAGTCTCTCTGACCGCTCTGGGCCATACCGACGAAGGTCTGGCCTTGACCGAAACGGGCATCGAGCTTTACCAGGGCCTCACCACCCCACCGATCTTCTGGCCCTTGATCCTGACCCTTCGAGCCAGGGTCCATGCAATGGCCGGCAGGCCCGAGCGAGCACTCGAGCTGATCAATGAGGCCATCCAGATCGGAGCCCCCGAGGAGCTGGTATCGCCCGATTTCAGAATCTTCAAAGGTGACTTCATCAGGCTTCTCCCGGTGCCCGACCCGGGTGCGGCCGAGGCCGCTTACCAAGCAGCGATACGGGGGGCGAGGGCCGGCAAGCTGGCGCTGATCGAATTGCACGCGCTCACCAGGCTGGTTGGCCTTCGTCGGGAGATCGGCCAGGTCCCCGACGGTTCAGATGCGCTGGCGGACCTCTACGCCAATTTCACCGAGGGCTTCGACGAGGACACGTTGATCGTTGCGAGGGAGATGCTTGGCAATTGACCGCGATCCGCTATCCGCGATCCGCTATCCGCTAGAAACGGTTTCTGGCGGATCGCGGATAGCGAAGGGTGGGCGCGGGTCCGGCTCTCCGGCCGCGACCCGCACCCCGGGGCGTCTTTGCGGATCGCGGGATCGTCCGCAACGGACGATCCCTTTCCCAACTACTGTGCACCCCAGACACAAGGAGATGGTCATCAGAATCGAGTCTTCGATCACTTCGGTCTCCTGGATCCCTCCCGGCGCGTTTGCGGGCATGATGGAGATACCCATCAAGCTGGGAGTCGCCCACTACGACGACCCACCGCCCGACGTGCTCGACGACCTGGAGGCGCTGCGGCAGGCGGACGGCTTCCGTTTCGCCAATGAGCTACGGGGATGGATCGAGGTCGACAACGGCAAGATCGTCGACTTCGGCCAGGAGGGCGGCGGCCGGATCGGCTCGACCACTCTCCATGTGGGCCGCGACGTCGTTATCCCCGCTGTCGCCTACCCCGACGTCCGCCCCGAGCCAGAACGAGGGGATGATTGGGTTCGTTTCACCCAAACTGCCGGCGGACGGACCGGCGCCCCGATCCCTCGCCCGGTCCCCCATCCTCCCTTCATCCGGATAACTTCCCCGATCGCCTGGACCACTCTGGCCCTGACGATGCACGCCGACGGCTCCGTCCGCCAGGAGCTGATCGGGGCCAGCACCTTTCCCCGGCACTGGGTTTACGACCACGAAGGACATCCCATCGCCAAATCCGGGCTCATCGACCTCGACAACTGGATGCGCCACGCCTTTGGGGAGCGAACTCCCTGGGGCGGCCACGACTCGCCGGCGCTGGTCGGCACTGCCGAGCACGCCGTGGAGCGAACGATTTCGAGGTCACTCATGCGGGCCGGCTTCAAACCGGAACCGTTTCGGCTCGAAGCCGGGGAGACTCTGGTCAAGCAGGGTGACGCAGGCAGCGATGTCTTCCTGCTCCTCGATGGAATTCTGGCGATCGAGGTCGACGACCAGCGCGTCTCGGAGTTGGGACCGGGAGCGATCCTCGGTGAGCGGGCGATGATGGAGGGAGGTCATCGAACCGCGACCCTGCGGGCCGTCACCCCCGTGCGGGTGGCGGTCCTTCCTACCGACCAGCTCGACCGGGACCTGCTGATCGAACTTCGGGAGCAACACCTCGAACGCCCCTCGAGCCCGGCCGATCCTGCGTCTGAATCTGGTTGATCGTCACCCCGGCGGGGCAGGTCTGCAGACCGGCCGGATGCGAGATCGGTGGGGTCGATATTTGGCGGCCATCGGTCGGCAGGTCGGTCGGCCAAGTGGCTACTGCTCGACTACGACGCGTCCTCTCATCGTCGGATGGATCGCACAGAAGTAGTCGAAAGTTCCGGCGGTGTCGAAGGTCATACTGCCGGCGGCGCCCGGCTCCAGGGTGCCAACATTGAATCCGTCGCCGGTGACCGTGTGGGGAGTCGGGTCGATGTTGCTCCAGGACACGGTGGTGCCCACGGGGACCGTCAGCTCGGCGGGGTCGAACGCGAAGGCGGCGATGGCCACCGACCCCGCACCTTCCGGTCCCGACGGCGCCGGGACCGTCCCGGGCAGCGGAGCCAGCTGCGTGGCACCTTCACGC
>DATEEG010000088.1:0-2405 GCA_035281305.1 Acidimicrobiia bacterium
GTTTATCGCATCGAAGAAATGGATCAAATTGAGATTCGCATCGAAGTGCCGGGAGCAGACGGCGAAGCCGCCGCGGCGGAGGTAAGCCGGCGCATCCATAACGCCCTCGGAATTCGTGCCGAGGTCAGCTCGGTTCCGGCGGGCACCCTGCCCCGCTTCGATCTTAAGGCGCGGAGGTTCAAGGACCACAGGCAAATGGGTCAGGAACAAACATCGTGACGGTCAAAGAGCGCCTTCGCCATTTCCTCCTCACTGGGCTCGACTCCAAGCTGAACGAGTCGGTTCTCACCGACACCTATCCGCTCCTCGAGACTGAAGCGATTGACTCTCTGGCGGTCTTTGCCATTGTCCAGTTCCTAGAGGACGAATTTGGGATCGAGGTCGGTGACGACGACTTGGTGGTTGACAACTTCGCCTCAATCGAGGCGATGGCGAAGTTGGTGGAGGCGAAGCAGGGAAACGACTAGCGAGGGGAGTATGGCTCGATGAGCACATCGGCCGCCGAGCCGACCCACCCAAGGTTCGATGTAGCTGTGATCGGGGGGGGATTGGCGGGGCTCTGTTTCGCCCGCCAGCTTCGGCGCGAGCTCCCCGGACATTCAGTGGTGGTAGTTGACCTTCTTGAGCGGCCACTTCCTGAAGCGGCGTTCAAGGTCGGAGAGGCAACTGTCGAAATGGGCGCCCACTATTTGGCCGGGGTCCTCGGCCTGGGTTCTTATCTCGAGCGTCGGCACATCATGAAATACGGCCTCCGCTACTTCTTCGAGCGAGGCGACGGCCCCTTTGCTAGGAGAACCGAGATGGGTCTCACTGAACCTCCCGTCTTCAACTCTTACCTCATCGACCGAGGCCGGCTCGAGAATGACCTTCGCGAAATGAATCAATCCGATGGGGTCGCGCTACTTGAAGGCACGATGGTCGAGGACGTGGTCGTCGGAACTGGTGACGAAGATCATCGCGTTGTATGGCACAAGAAGGGATCGGGCGAAAGCGGAACCATCAGGAGCCGATGGTTGGTCGATGCCACCGGTCGTCGTCGGGTCCTACAACGCAAACTCGACCTTGGGCTACCTGAGGATTCGTACTGCAGCGCCTCCTGGTTCCGAGTGGAGGGCCGGGTTGATGTCGAAGACCTCGTTCCGACTACCGACCGAGAATGGCACCTTCGAGTACCCACCGGTCTGCGCTGGCGGGCCGTGGTCCATCTCCTCGGAGATGGTTATTGGGTGTGGATAATTGCCACCTCGCCGGAGGCCACCAGCATCGGGATCGTGACCGACGAGCGAATCCATCCTTTTTCCACCTACTCGACCCGGGAGCGGGCTATGGCGTGGCTGGCTGAGCACGAAACTGAGCTTGCGACCAACCTTAAAAGCTATCCCGTCCTCGACTTTCGAGTCATGCGCAACTACAGCTACACCTCTAAGCAGGTTTTCTCGACCGATCGTTGGACTTGCGTGGGCGAGGCGGCCGTCTTCGCAGATCCCTTCTATGCACCCGGTATCGACATGATCGGTGTCGGCAACAACATCACCATCGAGATGATCAAGCGGTCTGACCACGGATTGCTGGAGGAGAGGGATGTCGATCGCTGGAACAAATGGTTCATCAACGTCAACCACGTTCTCAAGGAGAACATCCAACTGGGATATCCCTTCCTGGGCCAGACCATTCCGGCCAGCGCCAAACTTCTATGGGACTTCGTGGCGGCCTGGGGCTACCAGGCCCCGCAAATGCTGAATTCCACATATCTCGACCTCGACGCTACGGGCCCGATCAGAGCCGTCACCGCTCGTTTCATATTCCTCCAAGTAAGGATGCAGCGCCTATTCGCCGATTGGGCAGCGCGGGGACGGGGAAGCTGTCGCTACCAATTCCTCGACTATTTCACGCTCCGTTACCTGCTGGAGCTGAGGGATCGGAATCTAAAACCGGGCAAGAGCATCACTGAGCTGGTCGACGATGCCCGGGCCAACATGACAACGATCGAGGAGCTGGCTCAGGTGCTTTTCCTGGTGGCCGTAGCGGACCAGTTCCCGCAGGAGAAGGATCGCTTTCCTGACCCGGTCTGGCTGGACGCGTGGGCCGTGAGCATGGATCCCTCCCGTTGGGAGCTTGACGGCCTTTTCAAGCCCCGCACCAAGCCCCGCGATATTGGGCCAATGAGGGCTGACCTGTTCCGCGGGCTCGGGGTGATGTGGTGACCAAACGGACCGGCCGTCTAGCTGGCAGTGGCGACGTGGCTTCTCCCGGGGCAACCACATCATCTCTCCCCCTTGACGAGTGGGGAAGTGGCGGTCCATTTGTTCTAAGTCTTGCCCGGCTTGCGACTTTCCCGGAGCAGAACCCGAACCCAGTGATAGAGACCGATGCGCTGGGCAGCGTTACATACCTCAATCCGGCAG
>DATEEG010000089.1:0-3218 GCA_035281305.1 Acidimicrobiia bacterium
GGGGATGATCCGCCGCCGCCACGCAGGACGAGCGACTCTGCTGCCTGCCATCAGCCGGATGGCGGCAAGCCTGCCGTACGCTCTCGGCGGCCTCGTCATCGTCGAACGAGCCTTCGCTTCGGTGGGGGCCCGGTCCGTGCAGATTCCCGGCCTTAGTTCAACGATCTTCCTGACCGGATTCCAACAGCGGAACACGCCCCTCGCGGTCGGGGGAGTTGTCGCCATCGGAGTGATCGCTCTGATCGTGAGGCTGACCGTCGATGTCGTTCATCTGGCTCTGGACCCGAGAGTCACGGCCGAGGCTGCCTAGGTACATCGAATGACGGAGACGACAGCTCCGAAGCGACAAGGGTGGCTGCGCGGTTGGATCAGGGCCGTCATCGCCCAGCCGACCGCCAAGATCGGCCTGGCAATAGTGGCCTTTTTCGTCCTCGCCGCGCTGGCCCAGCCGATCCTCTTCGCCACCATCTGGCCCCGAAACATCTACGACCCTCGCGCCGGGTTCGACGTGACGACAACCCATCCGGCCCCGATCAGCTGGGCACATCCACTGGGAACCGACGGCTTTGGCAAAGACGCCCTCTCGATGCTCTTGGCGGGCACCGGACCCTCCTTGATCGCAGCTGTCACCGCGGCCTTCGCCTCGGCGATGGTTGCTCTCACCCTGGCATCGGTGGTGGCGTCCTATCGGCGCGTGGGCCGGGTCGTCAACGTGGTCATCGACGGTGCCCTGTTCGTTCCCATTCCCGTCATCATGCTGATCCTGGGGGCCGACCCCCGCGCCGACCGTCTCACGCCGGCTCTGTTCGGTCTGACCTTCGGAGCGCTGACCGGAGCGTCCAGCGGAGCCATGGTCCTGCGGAGCCAGGCCCTGCCACTAATGCGGGCCGAATACGTCGAAGCCGCCCGGGTAGCAGGAGCCAGCCGTCGCCAGCTCATCTTCCGTCACCTGGTCCCTTCCCTGATACCCCTTGCCGGGGTCTACGCGGTCCTGGGGGCGGGGGGAGCGATCGTGACCCAGGGTTTCCTGGCGTGGCTCGCCTATTCCGCCTCGAAAAGCGACTGGGGCACCCTGATCTACTGGGCGATGACGACCCAGCTTTTCTCGGGCGGCCTGCAGTGGAACATCATCATCGCGGCCGGAATCGCGATCTCGTCCCTGACTCTCGGCTTCTTTCTGCTCGCCACCGGCCTCCGCCGCGCAGCCGAAACTCCACCACTATCGACCAGAGGCTAAGAACCCCTTCTTGTCGGTTGACCCCCTGGGCGGCAGGCCAAACGTGACGAGAACGGGGGGTCTGGGTTCAGGCACCCCACTTGGAGACCATGGCGAGGACCGTCAGTGCAAGCAGGGCAGTGTCAAACATGCCCCACGAGGCGATCGACTTGTAGATCGGCATCGCCCGGGCGGTGTCGCCGCTCTCGAAGAGTCCGATTGCCTGACGGGTCTTGCGGTTGAACACCAGCCCGGCCATGGCGCCGCCGATGATCACCACTGCAATTCCGATTCCGACGAACGCCGATCCGAACGAGAAGGCGTCGTTGGAGAGCACCAGGTAGATGCCGGTCAGAAGGATCAGGCCCGAGGCCGCTCCGTAGATGGGCCCGCCCGCCTTTTCGACCGCCTTCAGCCATTGCGCTCCGGCCCCACCGTTGACAAGCTTCGGCCCGATGAACAGCTGGGCGAGGTTGGTCCCCAGCCACATGCTCGCTCCGATGATGTGCAGCCACAAAGCCGCGTTGCGCAAAGGTGGTTCTCCTTACGAGGTCGGCAGGAGGCTAACTGCCGGTGTCGCACAGAGCGCTTATCTCACCGAGTTTCTCGATCGATTCGGGGACGATGGGGTCGAGCACTGCCTGGATGTGACTCACTCCGGCGGCGGCGATTACGCGCAGGCTGGCAGCGATGTCGTCGACGGTGCCAACCAGGGGGCTGCCACCTGTGCGCCGGCTGGAGGAACTGCCGAATCCGATGTAAACGGCCACGGTCTTGGCGACCTCATCGGGCGGACGACCTGCCGCACGACACGCTTCATCGATCGATGCGACCAGCGGGCCAACCCGGGCAGGATCGTTGTCGAAGTCTGAATACCAAGAGTTCCAGGCAGACACGTAAGGGAGGGTAAGGGCGAGCATCCGTGGCCCACTTGACCCGATCAGGAGCGGTGGTCCGCCGGGTCGGGTTGGACGCGGCAAGAGTTCACAGTCGTCGAGGGTGTAGAACTCGCCCCGGAAGTCGGCGCGGCCCTCCGTCAGCAAAGTCCGGACGATTGTGAATGCCTCCGCAAAACGGGCGATTCTGCGGTCGTAGGGCAGGCCGAATGCCTTGAACTCCACCTCGTTCCATCCCGCCCCGACCCCGAGGATCAGACGACCACCGCTGATCTCATCGACTGTGGCTGCCTTCTTGGCCAGCACGGCCGGGTTGTGGAACGGAAGCGCAGCCACGAGGGGGCCGATTTCAACCCGTTCGGTGACCGCCGCCAGCGCCGCCAACAAAGACCATGCCTCCCACGGTCCCTTGCGTCCCCCCGGGAGGTCGTAGAGCAGGTGATCCCCGACCCAGATCGAGTCGAGCCCGACCTCTTCGGCCAGGCGAGCCATCGCCGCGATTTCCTTCCAGCTCGCTTCGTACTCGACCTCAGGAAGTTGCACCCCGATCTTCATGGTCGAACAGTAGGCAGTAGGCAGCCAGGACCTGCCCCGGCTCTGGCTGCCTACTGCCTACTGAAAGCTGCCTACTGATCCCTAGGCTCGCTTTTATGGGGCATGAAATGCTCAACATGTCCGACTACTTCTTGTTCGACCGGATCCGCGAGGGAATGGGGGATCGCGAGGCGATTCGATCCGACCTGGGATCACTCACCTACGCGGACGTGGCCGCCCAGGCCTCCGGGATGGGAAGTCGGCTCCGGCACCTCGGGGTCGAACGCGGACAACGAGTCCTTATCTCCCTACCTGACGGCGCCGGGTATGTAGCGACCTTGTTCGGCGTTCTGGGGATCGGTGCCGTCGCAGTGATGATCAATCCGGAGCTGAGGCCGGACCACCTCGCCGCAATCCTCGACCGCGCCCGCGCCCCTGTTGCGGTCGTGGCCCCGGACCACCTCGAGGGCCTGGACGCGGCCAGCGCCGTCAGCCAGCATCCACCCGATCCCCTCATTCTCGACCCCGGTGCGATCGAACCGGGTGATGTCACTTTCGCCACCGCTGCGACC
>DATEEG010000090.1:0-6935 GCA_035281305.1 Acidimicrobiia bacterium
AGTTGGGCCCAACGGCAGTTGTCACCACAACAGCAGTACCCACCGCTCTCTGCTACCTTCGAATGGCGATGGAACAGTTGTTGCGACCCATCGAGCGCCGGGTGCTGGCGCTTAGAGCCAGCGGGCAAACCACCGCCGAGATCGCCCGCCGCTTCAGACGGGGCGAAGATCACATTGAGCGGATCATCGGTTGGACCGACATTCCCCGCCAGCCCCGGGCAAGGCGACGGGACGGACTGCGGCCGGTCGAGCGCCGGGTTCTGGCTTTGCGAAGCGACGGTCTGAGCCACGAGGAGATCGGGGTGCTTTTCCGGCGCGACGCCGAATTCGCGCGGCGGGTCGAAAGCATCGCCCGTATGCGCGACGACCTCGGCCTGCTCTCCGAAACCTGACGATCCGACGCCCGGCGGACCACTCCGCAACCGTTGGTCAGCCCGGCGGTGGCCAGAAGCCGGCCCGGTCAAAAGGCCGGGTGTCCCCTTTGGGACTTAGAGTTGTTACTGGCTCCGGACGAGAGAGAACATGTATCAAGCTCGCAAAGACCGATACACGGAAATGACCTACGCCCGCTGCGGGCGCAGCGGGCTCGATTTGCCCCGACTGGCGCTCGGGTTGTGGCATAACTTCGGCGGCGATCGCCTCAGCGACCGGGCCCGCCGGATGCTGTTGAAGTCTTTCGACCACGGCATCAACCACTTCGACCTTGCCAACAACTACGGCCCACCACCCGGTTCAGCGGAGAAGAACTTCGGCTCGCTGCTCGCCCGCGATCTCAGGAGGTACCGCGACGAATTGATCATCTCCACCAAGGCGGGATATGACATGTGGGACGGGCCGTACGGCGAATGGGGATCCCGGAAATACCTTCTCGCCAGCCTCGATCAGAGCCTTGCGCGGATGGGCCTCGAGTACGTCGACATCTTCTATTCGCACCGATTCGACCCCGCCACTCCCCTCGAAGAAACATTGGGTGCCCTCGATTCGGCGGTGAGGGCCGGCAAAGCGCTGTATGTAGGGATCTCCTCATATGGGCCCGCCAAGACACGGGAGGCAACCGCTCTCCTGCGAGCCTGGCGGACCCCTTTCATAATTCACCAACCGTCCTACTCCATGTTCAATCGATGGATCGAGCGCGGGCTCCTGGATGTCCTGGAAGATGAAGGAATCGGCTGCATCGCCTTCTCGCCACTGGCGCAGGGCATGCTCACCGACAAATATCTCGATGGAATACCGAAGGCATCTCGGGCGGCCCGGGGAACCTCGTTCGACCAGGTGATGCTGACCGAAGACACGGTCGCCCGCATCGCCGCGTTGAACGAGATAGCCAAACGACGAGGACAGACCCTGGCGCAGATGGCGGTGGCCTGGGTTCTGCGGGACCCGCGAGTGACGACCGCGCTGATCGGTGCCAGTCGCTGGTCACAAATCGCCGAAGCTCTGGCGGCTTTGGAGAACTCCACCTTCGACCAGGAGGAGTTGGCCGAAATCGACCGTTACGCGGTAGACAGCAACATCAACCTCTGGGCGTCCTCCAGCGAACAGGGCTGAGGCCGGGCTGCCGATCGCTTCTCGACTACTGGTCGGACTCCACCGCGATCTCGGTGGCCTTGATCGAGACCCAGGCCTCCACCCCGGGTTCCAAACGGAGGCTGTCGCCGGCCTGGCGGGTCACCTCGGCCGTGATGGGCAGAGGTGGTCCCATCTGGACCCGAACCCGGTCCCCCAGGCGTTCGACCAGACGAACCCGGGACTTCCAGACATTGCGCGGACTGCCCTCCGGAACTTGAAGGTGGAGGGCGATGACCCGCGGATGGATCGTCACTAGCACACGGCCCGCGACCGCCGAATCAGCCACATGGAGGTCAACGCCGGCGACGTCGACCACCCCTCCGGCTGCGTGCCCCACGAAGAGATTCGACCCGGCCAGATCGGCGGCATACCGGGTCCGCGGCCTGAGCCTGATGTCATCGGCGGTGCCCACCTGGGTAACCAGACCGTTCTCGATCACATGGACCGTGTCGGCCAGAAGGAAAGCCTCCGTGGGGTCGTGGGTGATGAGCAACCGCGGCCCCGGGTATTGGCCCAGGTGTTCGGACAGCAAGCGACGCATATCTGAGCGCGTGGTGACATCGAGCGCCGCCAGCGGCTCGTCCAGCAAAAGAAGATCGGGCTCGCCGGCCAATGACCTGGCCAGGGCGACCCTTTGCGCCTGACCCCCCGACAACTCGCCGGGCCGTCGATCAACCACTTCGTCAAGTCCAAGGCGACTTATCCAGTCGCGGGTCATGTCATTGGCCGTCGGGCGATCGACACCCTGGCTGCGCGGTCCGAACGCAATGTTCTCACGTACCGAGAGGTGAGGGAACAAGAGATAGTCCTGAAACACGACCCCGACCTTGCGCCGGTCGGGCGGTATGAACAAATCCCGTTCAGGATCGTCGAGAGTCCGCCCGTTCAGGGCAATGTGTCCCCTAGATATGGGGCTGACCCCGGCCAGCGCATGCACTGCTGTTGATTTTCCGGCGCCATTGGGACCGAGCAGAGCCACCGTCTGTCCGGGAGCTATGGAAAGGCTGAGGTCGAGAACAAAACCAGTGGCTCGTTCCACGACGATTTCGGCTTCCAGCCCGCGCGAAGGCGGCTGTGTCATCACAGCGCCTTCCACCAGCGATCCCTGAGCCCTACCAGAACCGTGAGCGACACTGCCACCATTACGAGGCTCAGGGTGATGGCGGTATCGCGATCGCTCTCGAGGGCGACGAACACCGCCAGAGGCAGAGTCTGGGTGCGCCCCTGCAGGTTTCCCGCGAAGGTGATGGTGGCTCCGAACTCCCCGAGGGCCCGGGCCCAGCTGAGAACCAGGCCCGCCATCAGAGACGGGCCGATCATTGGCAACGTCACCCGGCGGAGCACGGTCCAGCGACCGGCTCCGAGGCTGGCGGCGGCGGCCTCAAAACGAAGATCCAAGTTTCGAAGGGCGCTCTCCACGGTGATGACCAGAAACGGCATCGCAACGAAGACGTTGGCAGTGATGACCCCCCAGATTGAGAACGGCAGCAGGATTCCCGTCGCCTGATTCAAGGGTTCGCCGACCACACCGCGCCGTCCGAGGGCGAACAGCAGGGCGGCCCCGCCGACGACGGGAGGCAGGACGAGCGGCAGTGTCACGATCCCTCTGACGAGCGACCGCCCCGGAAAGGGGACCCGGGCCATGACCCAGGCCAGCGGCACTCCAATCAACCCGGAGACAGCCGTGGCGGCAAGAGAAGTCACCAGCGAAAGCCGCAAAGCGTCCGTGACGACCTCTCCCGAGAGCAGCCCGACCAGGCGGGTCCATGGCGTCCTCGCCAAGAGGCCGACCAGCGGTAGCACGAAGAGAAGCAAGCCGATCGACGCCAGGATGGCCAACGGCAACGGCGGCCGATTCCTCACCCGGCGAGGCGTCGGCGAGCCTGTGGTATCAGGGGAGCGAGAAGCCATGCCGGCTCAGGATCGCACGGGCCTGGTCGGAAACCGCGAAGGCCACGAAGGCATCGGCGCCACGAGGATTAGGGGCGTTGGCAAGGACCGCGATCGGGTAGGTGGCAACAACATTGACGTCGGCCGGGATGTCCACTCCTTCAACCCGGTCGCCGGTCGCAGCGACATCGGTTGCATAGACGATTCCAGCGTCGAGTTCCCCGGCCTCGATCTTGACGAGGAGGGCCCTCACGTCCGGTTCGTTGGTATCCACCGCGGCAACCACACCCGCCTTGCCGAGTGCCTGGCGCCCGAGATCCCCGCACGGGACCCCTTCGGCGCAGAGGCCGATGAGAAGCTCAGCGCGAGCAAAGTCCGAAAGGCCGGTTACTCCGCCCGGGTTGCCCGCCGGTACCGCAATCTGGAGAACATTCGTTGCGAGGGTTGTTGAGGTGCTCGCCTCGCCGGCTTCGATCACCTGATCCATGTTCGAGGTGTTGGCGGAGGCAAACACATCGGCTGGCGCGCCTTCGAGAATCTGCTGGCGAAGCGACGAGCTTGCGGCGAGGTTCAACTGAACGTCGAATTCAGGCCGATTCGCCTCGAATGTCGTTGCGATCGACGTGAATGCATGCGTTAGCGAGGCAGCGGCAAAGACCAGAACCTGCTCTCCGGCGGCTGGGGTCGAGGCGCCACATGACGGCGCCAGCGCGGCCAGAAAAGCCATGAGCAACATGACCGGACGTGGGGTCTGTTTCATGCTGCTCGCGTGCCCAGCCCTTCCAGGTCGTAGCCCCCCACCTCGGCCAGTTGCCGACGAAATCGGTTCCCGACGAGGATCCCGATTGCTTCCTCCACAACCGTCTCATCGACCCACGACTGAGCAACCCAGAGCTGGGCGCTGTGGACCTCGATCGGATGAAAAACGGCACCGACCGCGCGGGCGGCCGGTTCGATCGTCACCGCCGGGATGTCCATCACCATCGCCCAGCGGGCGGCTTCGACGTGACTCTCGGCCAGGGGCCCGGGAACCCTTTGGCGGGTTTGCGGGACTGCATTGCGGAAGGCTCGCTGGACTCCGGCGCCGGGTTCCCGCTGGACCACGGGAACCTTCCCGGTCAACGCTCGCTTCCACCAACCTTTGGCGGCACCGGGCCCAGCCGCGATTCCGACCTGCCAACGTGCCAGGTGGAAACGGGTGACGGCGAGATCTTTCGCTCGAACCATGAGATCGGGCTCCGGCCCATGCACCACCGCGGCGTGCAATCGACCAGCCAGAAGGCATTCGAGAGCGCCGGTACTCGTCAGGCCGACCGCGATGGCGCCCGCCCCGCCGGCGCGCAGCAACCGTTCTAACAAGACCAATCCTGGTTCACATCCGCCCACGATGATGCCGGGGCCTGCGCCTGCGAAAGCATCGATCCGACCTTCCGAGATCATCCCGTCGGCTACATCCCAGCCATCCGGACCCATCCGAATCGGAGAAGTCACGGACTGATCTCCGACCCGGCCGACTCTTACGAGGGCCCCCTCGGCTGTGATTCGCCCGCTGGCGATGTCGATGGGAACAGACAGAGTCCCGAACAGTGATTCCACCGTGACTCCGAGTACTGCGGCCAGTGCGAGTGCCGAGTCAACTCCGGGAACGTGTCGACCAGCCTCCACGGCCCCGACCAATTGACGACTGACCCCTGCCCGGGAGGCCAGATCGTGCTGGCTGAGGCCGGCTGCTTCCCGGGCGGCTCGCAGTCGTGTTCCCATCAGGCCAGAAATCTAGCAAACAAGCCAGACTTCTGGCCACCCTCTGTCTCGCGCCAGGTTTCGTCTGATCCGGGAGCGTTGCGCCCCTCCCTAATAGGATGCGGCGCGTGGCCGATCGATTCTTCCCTTACGACTTCGACCCGAGGTTTCTCTGGATTTGGGGCCCGCTGGGGGCTCGACCTAAGAAGGACGGGGTCACTCTCACCGGGACAGGAGAGTTTGTGGCCACCTTCGGACGACTTCGGGTGGAGACTCCGCTCTCCAACATCAAAGATGCCAGTAAAACCGGACCCTACCGCTGGTGGCGGGCGGTAGGAATCAGAAGCTCGGGAGTTGACTCCGGAATCACGTTTGGCACAACTCCGCGGGGCGGAGTCTGCGTACTCTTCAAAGAACGCATCCCCAAGGTCCTGCCGCCCGCACCAATGCATGCCGGGCTGACCGTGACGGTTGCCGACCGTGACGGTCTCGTTCAGGCCCTCCGCAAGACCTCTTGACCACGCGGGGAGGCTGACATCGAGACTGTGGCCGCCGTCACCATCGGCATCGTTGCGTTTCTCCACATCGTCTTTTTGGTGATGGAGATGTTCCTTTGGACCAAGCCGATCGGCCGGAGGTCCTTCGGTCTGACCGAGGAGCTCGCTACCGCGACCGCCACCCTCGCCAGGAACCAGGGCCTCTACAACGGATTCCTGGCAGCGGGCCTGGTCTGGGGGGCGCTGTCCGGCGACTGGCCTATCCAACTGTTTTTTCTGGTGTGCGTGATCGTCGCCGGCATTTTCGGAGCCCTGACCGTTGGCAGATCGATCCTCTGGATCCAGGCGGGTCCCGGGCTCGCAGCCCTGATCCTTGCTTTTCTTGCCCGCGACTGATTCCCGGGAGACGAGCCCCCGGGATACGGGTCAGCAGGGCCGTGAGTACAGTTCGGCCGCCCCCAGTATCGGAAACGGAAGGCTGCGATGGCCCTGCTGAAGCGACATTCGGACAAAGTCGACGTGCTTTCAGGTGTTCCCCTCTTCTCCGGACTCTCCCGAAAGGAACTCGGCGAGATTGCCCGTAATGTCACCGAGGTCGAGATCTCGCCGCGCGAATATCTGGCCTTCGAGGGGGAGACCGGAAACCAGGCAATGGTGCTCCTGGCCGGTCGGGTGTCGGTCCGCAAGAAAGGCCGCAAGATCGCCGAACTCGGCGCGGGCGATGTTGTCGGCGAAATGAGCCTTGTCACCAACAAGCCTCGGAATGCAACCGTCCGGGCCGACACTTTCGTCGCCGCCCTCGTAATGGACTCGAAGGAGTTTGCCACCGTCATGGACGAGCATCCTCAGGTGGCGGCCAAGATCCTCAAAACCGTGGCTGAACGGCTCGCCGAGGCCGGCCACGACTGATCCAGCTTCGTCCGGACCTGATAGGGATTACGACAGCCCCCATTGCCACATTGGGCGCACCGGTGGGGTCAGACGGAACCTGGCTTCACCGTCCCTTCCCGGGAATGTCACACCGATTACTGGCTCAGGGGGAGCCACCTCGCCAAACCTGCCCCCTCCGAATCCGTATGACCCCTTCGAGGACCTTTAGGATCGCGTGATGGATCAGACTCCGAGGCGACCGAGTGGTGTCGGCGGCAGCCCGGGGGGCCTGGCTCCGTTTCTTCTCGGAATAGCGATGAGCATCGCCGGCGGCTACCTGCTCCTGAACGCCCTGCGGCTCCATGGCTA
>DATEEG010000091.1:0-3643 GCA_035281305.1 Acidimicrobiia bacterium
GTGATCAGCGCGCCGGCCGTGATGGTGTTCCATGGCTGGGCCTGGCCGAAAGCCGCCGTGAGGCCCGCCAGTCCCACCGGAAGAGTCGTCAGGTCTGGATTCCCGATTCGGGCAATGAGGATGTGGAGGAACTCGTTCCAGGTCCCCTGGATCGAGAGGATGGTCAGGGCGATCAGGCCGGGGGCGGCCAACGGAAGCATGACGTGGCGGAACGTCCCGAAGGTGGATGCGCCGTCGAGGGCGGCCGCTTCCTCCAATTCTCGGGGGAGCTGTTCGAAGAACTGCTTCATGAGGAATATCCCGAAGGCATCGAAGGCCAGGGGGATGATCATGCCGGCGTAAGTGTTGAGAATCCCGAGCTCCTTCATCACCATGAAGCGCGGGACGGCCAGCACTATCCCCGGAATGGCTTGGACCGCCAGCACCAAGGCGAAGATCCACCCGCGGCCTGGAAAGCGCATGCGAGCCAGTGCGTAACCCGCCAGCGAACCGAAAGTGATCCGCAACAAAACCACGAACACCGTCACAACCACGGAGTTCACGGTCCATCGGGGCAGATTCACCCTGGAACTGTTGAGAGCTTCGACCCCCTCGGTGGTCCAGCCGCCGAAAGCCGGGTCGGCGATCAGGCTGACCGGGTTGGCCTGGATGTCAGGCAGCGTCTTGAAGGCGGTCGCGGCCGATAAGACGAAGGGCATGATGAAGACGAGGGCGAAGAAGATGAGTACGACATAGCCGATGACCCTTTTGGCGACGGCTTTGGGACCCGACTCCCGCGACATGGTCGAAGACTGCAGTGCCCGCTTGGAGCTTTTCGTTGTGGACACCATCAGAACTCTCCCGTGTCGCGGATCACGCGGCGGTTGACGAAGGTGAAGAACATGATGATCACGAAGAGAATCACCGCGATAGCCCCCGCCAGGCCGGCCTTGGAGTTGGTGAACGCCTGTACGTAAATGAGGTAAGCGGGCGTCAACGTCGTCTTGCGAGGATCGCCACCACTGCCTGCGTATATCTGATCGAACACCTGCCAGGTGCCGATCAACCCCAGAGTGACCACGAAGAAGATCGTCGGTCTCATGAGGGGGATCGTGATCCGGAAGAAGCGCTGCACCGGCCCGGCCCCGTCAACGATTGCCGCCTCCTCGACCGATGGGGAAATGTTCTGTAGGCCGGCGAGGAAGATCAACATCAGAGTTCCGGCTGTTGTCCAGGTCACGAGCATCATGAACGCCACCATCGCCACGCTTGGTCCGGCCAGCCAGTCCCAGAACTCGAGACCCATGAACTCGTTCTCCGTCAGAAAGGCTGGTCCGTCCTCAACGCCGAATACGCCGAGGAAGTTGTGGATGAGCCCGCGGGGATTGTCCAGCCAGTCGATGTCCTGAATCGGCAGCACCTGGTTTATGGCGCCATTGGTTTGGAACAGGAATACGAAGATGAGGGTGATCGCGATTGAACTCGTGATCGACGGGAAGTAATAAGCGGTTCGGAAAAAGCCCTTGCCCTTGAGGAACTTCTGGTTGAGGACTACCGCGATGACGAATGCGAGGATCGTCTGGGCCGGGACCACGCCGAGCACGTAGTAGAAGTTGTTTCGAAGGCTGATGGCGAAGTCGGTGCGCCGCACTCCGTCGTCGGTGAGCAACTCCCGGTAGTTGGCCAATCCGACCGGATCGGAGTCGAAAATCGAAGACAACCCGTTCCAGTCACGGAAGCTGACCCACACCGCGGCAATGATCGGCACCACCAGGAAAACGACCAGGCCCAGCACGGCCGGCGCACTGAACAGCCAGCCCAGCCACGGCTCCTTCTGATCGAGGCGAGCACGATCAGGGCCTCGATGCCTCAACCTCCGCTTCTTCGGATCGGCAGGTCCAGCGACCTTGATAGGTTCGACCGGCGCAGGTGCTACACCGGGTTGCATCTCACCCCTCCTGGTTAGGAGTGGGGGGGATCCGGGTGCGGATCCCCCCCACTCAGGTCGTCAACTGATTACGTCCTCACCGGCCGCGACGGTCTCCTCGATGAGCTCATCGACGGTGCCGTCACCATCCACGATGGCGTTGGCCTGATCGTTGAAGACGCTGATCACGTCGCCGAAGCCGGGGGCGAAACCCCACCGGTGGGCGTAGTCGGCGCCGGTCACGAATGCCTCCAACTCGGGATGCTCGGCCAGCCACTGGTCGGCAACGGAAGCCCGGGCGGGCATCACGTTGAAGGCCGAGGTCCAGGCCAGCGCCCCCTGGGCGTTCGTCAGGTACTCGACAAGCGCCCACGAAGCATCGGGGTTGGCGGCGCTTTCCGCCACGCCGTAGCAAACGGTGAACGCGAACGTCCCCTGACCCGCCGGTCCGGCAGGAAGCTCGGCGACGGCCCAGGTCTTATCAGGGAAAGTCGTGTCGAGGTAGCCGACGATCCAGTTGCCCTCGATCGTCATCGCCGCCTTGCCCTGGCCGAACGCCTCACCGGCCCATCCGGCGTCGACGTCGGATGGTCGGACAAAGTTGCCGGCGGCGTACTGATCGGCCACGAACTGGAGCGCCTCTCTCGCCTCGGGCGTGTCGAGCGTGATCTCCGACACGTCCTCGTTGGTGAGATCGGCGCCCGCCTGGAACATGAACACCGCCCAACGGGGATACTCCACACCCATGGCCAGACCTGCCTGGGTATCGGTGGTCAATGCTTCGGCCGCGGCGGCCAGTTCCTCCCACGTGGTCGGAACCGCCACACCCGCTGCCTCGAGGGCTGCCGGGTCATAGACCAGGCCGAGGGTTGAGAAGTCCTTCGGCGGGCAGTACCAGGTCCCGTCAAAGGTGAACGCCTCCCGCAACGACGGGTAGATGTCGTCAGGGTCGGTCAGAGTCCCGTCAGGGACCGGGGCGAGGGCGCCGGCCGCAGCAAGGTCCGGAAGGTTGTTGCTGTCGACATAGAACACGTCCGGTGGATCGCCGCCGGCCAGAGCAGTGTTCAACGCCGTGGTCATGTCTGACTGGGCTTCGAACACTGCCGAAGCGCCGGTCTCGGCATTGAACGCCTCCAACAGGCCGGTCAGGGCCTCATCCTCCGCCGTTCCCGAAGAGCCGCCCCAAACGGTGAGCTCGACACCTTCCAAACCCCCGGTCGTGGCGGCGGTGGTCTCGGTGGCGGCGGTGGTAGTCGTGTCGCCGGCGGTGGTGGTGGTGTCCCCCGCGGCGGCCGTAGTTGTCGTGCTTGCGTCGTCGCCTCCACAGGCAGCCAACAACATGGCCAGGCCCATCGTCAGGGCGAGCCATCTATTGGGTCTCATTGCTTGTCCTCCTTGTGTTTGGCCGTGTTTGACGAAGAGGCCTTGCGCCTCCCCGTCTGGGTTCCCGCCAGCTCCCGTTCGAAACGGGCACCGCGGTGAAAAAAGGAAAAACCAATCCGGGTCCAGGCTTCCGGCAGGTGAGGTCGGAGCACTGGTTCGTCGCCCTCGAGACGCAGACCGGCGAAACCGAAGATGGCGGCCTGGAGAATTCCGCCTTGAGTAGCGGCATGAAGGCCATCGCGGGCGTTACCCATGACGTCCTCGAGATCGATGGCAAGGGCGGTGCGAAACATCTCGTAGGCCACCTGCCCCAGTCCGAGGTCGGCGGCGACGCGGGCGTGGACCGCCATCGAG
>DATEEG010000092.1:0-3526 GCA_035281305.1 Acidimicrobiia bacterium
GGCGGTTTGGAATTCCAGGTCATCGTCCCGCTCGGGGCAGCCGACCGACACGTCCGAATTATTCACACGGAAGGAATGCGGGTCGTCGGTGAGTACGACCTCGTGGCCGAATCCGACCTGGTCCAATAGACGGCGAGCCACCTAGACGAGGCTCGATAGCTGGCCGCCACCGTATGTGGCCCGTGGATCAGCTGTGTCGGGGCCAAGCGGCTTCACCGTTACCCAGGTATGTCGGCAGCGTAAGACCCATAGCGGACAGCGGACGTCCGCTAGCCCGCTCACCACTCAGAAAAGCCATCCAGGGCCGCCAGATAGGATGGCGAGATGCCCATCTTCATGGACCTTCATGACGACTTAGGGGATGTGACTGAAGACGACATCCTGGCCGCGCATCGACGCGACCTGGAACTTCAGGACAAGCATGGAGTTCAATTTCTGACCTACTGGTTCAACAGCCCGGACGGCCACGCCTTCTGCCTGGTGAGTGCCCCCACCAGGGAAGCAGCCGTCGCCTGCCACAAAGAGTCGCACGGGCTGGTCCCGCACAAGATGATCGAAGTCGACCGGCCGACGGTCACTCAATTCATGGGTGACTGGAAGACGTACGTTCCCAACGTGGCTCGGATAGATGGCCCCGGGTCCGAAGTTGACACGGGCTTGCGCGCAATCATGTTCACGGATCTCGTTGGTTCGACGGACATGAGCAGCCGGCTGGGGGATCACCGAGCCCTCGAAGTTCTGAGGCGTCACGACGAAGTGGTGAGAGAAGCCCTTGCTTCCGCCCGGGGTCGCGAAGTGAAGCACACGGGGGACGGGATCCTGGCTTCGTTCACACACGTCAGCCGGGCTGTGGAGGCTGCGGTCAAGATTCAGTCCGTGTTCGGAGCCGATTCGAACGAACTGGCCGGCGTCAGGCTGAGGGTGGGTATCAGTGCGGGTGAGCCCGTTGCGGAGAGCAACGACATCTTTGGAGCGGCGGTGAGCCTGGCGGCCAGGATCTGTGCTCACGCCGGCCCTGGACAGATCCTCGTGTCAAGCACGGTCAAGGACCTGTCGATCGGCAAGCGGTTTGAGTTCGTCGATCGCGGCCCCATCGCCCTCAAAGGCTTCGAAGAGCCGATCCGGCTGTATGAGGTCGCCACCTCGCAGGGTTGACGGGTCCCGGGCAACTAGTCGAGGGGCTGGAACAGTTCGATCGGATTGCCTGACGGGTCGTCAGCAATGATCTGGTAACCGGCGTTGCCCTTCACCAACTCACCGCGAAACGTGACACCCCCGGAGCGGAGTCGTTCCACCGTTTCCCCGAGATCCGCGACCACGATTTGAAATCGATTCCACCCACCGGGTTTCGGGTCCCCGCCAGCCCGACCAGCGCCCCCGGCTCCCGGGGCGTTCAGGAGGAGTCGCAGGTCGCCTCGTGACATGGAGGCAAACCCCGGCGCAGCATCCATGTCAACCTGGAAATCCAGATGATCGCGGTAAAAGCCGATTGCCTCACTCACATCGGCAACGATGTATCGAACGCTCACACCCATCGATAGCTCCTTGTTTGGATGGTGAAATACCGGCGACTCATTTCCTGACCGAATCGTTCTTGTGACGGCCGGCCTACCGCCCAGGGGGTCAAGCGTCACCAGAAGGGGTCGGAAATCACCAGCGACCGTTCTCTGCCAGCAGGCAGGCCGCCCGGTGACCTTCTCCGGTTTCGAACGAGGGAGGGTCTACCTCACGGCAACGGTCGAAAACCAGTGGACAACGTGGATGGAACCGACAACCGCTGGGTATGCGGCCCGGGTCCGGAGTCTCTCCCTTCAAGATCATCGGCGGTCGACGCCTCGAGGGATGGGGCACGGGAACCACCGACAGCAACGCCCGGGTATACGGGTGCTGGGGATCGGTGAGCACGGCGTGGCTCGGTCCGGTTTCGACCATTCGTCCGAGGTACATGACAGCCAGCCGATCCGAATAGGCCGCAACTGTCGACATGTCGTGAGTGATCATGACCACGGCTATGCCCTGGTCGGAGGCCAGCGAGGCAAGCAGGTTGAGGATGTCGGCCCGGATGGAGACGTCGAGCATCGAAACCGGCTCGTCGGCGACGATCACCTCGGGTTCGAGGACAAGGGCTGAAGCGATGACGACGCGTTGTCTCTGTCCACCTGACAACGACACCGGCCTGACTCCCGCATATCTCTCTGCCGGTCGCAGCCCGGCCTGCTCCAGGGCTCTTGTCACCTTGGCGTTGACTTCTGCCTTGGTGAGCCCTCCCTCGTGCACCATCAGCGGTTCGGCCACGATCGTGCCGACGGTCATCCTGGGGTTGAGGGATTCATAAGGATCCTGGAACACCATCTGAATTCGCTTGCGGTGATGTCGCCGTTCTCGCTCCGAGAGGGTCGAAAGGTCGCTGCCGTGGACGACTACCTGACCGCTGGTCGGGGCCAGCAGACCCATGATCAGATTCGCGGTCGTCGTCTTGCCACACCCCGACTCGCCGACAATGGCCAGCACCTCCCCCGGACGGAGCTCGAGAGAGACCCCGTCGACTGCCCGAACCTCCGTGCGAGGCTCGCCCTTCAGAACCTCGCTCAGCCGACGGGGCCGTGGAAACGAAACCGATACCTCGTTAAGGCTGAGGACCGTCTCAGACATGGGTCACTGCGCCCTTCTCGAGAAGGAAACAGGCGGCTTCGCGCTGAGGTCCGAGGACATAGCTGGGGGGCAACTCCTGGTGGCACCGATCGAAGGCCGACGGGCATCGTGGGGCGAAGCGACAGCCGATCGGAATCTGGTCGAGGCGGGGCGGAGTGCCGGGGATGGACACCAACAGACGCTCGGGGTCTTCGATGTCCGGGAAGGCTTCCAGCAAGAGCTTCGTATAAGGATGCTGTGGATTCGAGTAGACATCGGCGACCGGGCCCTGTTCGGCAACCATGCCTCCGTACATGACTACGACCCGGTCGCAGGTCTCGGCTACCACGCCCAGGTCGTGGGTGATGAGCACCATCGCCATACCCATTTGCTGTCGAACGCGCGACAGGAGTTCCATGATCTGGGCCTGGATCATCACGTCGAGGGCGGTGGTGGGCTCATCCGCCACGATCAGGACGGGATCGCAGGAGAGGGCGAGTGCGATCATCGCTCGTTGCCGCATCCCCCCCGAGAACTGATGGGGAAACTCCCTCCCCCGCCCCGGGTCGATTCCAACGAGTTCGAGCAGCGTGAAGGCCCGAGTTCGGGTTTCCTCTCTGGAGAGATCCGGCAAGTGGATCTCGATGGCTTCCATGATCTGGTCCTCGACCGAGCGGACGGGGTTGAGCGCGTTCATCGCTCCCTGGAAGATCATCGCCATTCTCGACCAGCGGAGTTTTCGCAACTCGTCGGGATTCAAAGCCAGAACGTTGGTGCCTTCGAGGAACACCGAACCGCCGACGATCTCGCCACCGGGGGGCAGCAAGCGAAGCGCCCCGAGCATGGTCGTGGTCTTGCCCGAACCGGATTCGCCAACGAGGCCGAGGGCCTCGCC
>DATEEG010000093.1:0-2945 GCA_035281305.1 Acidimicrobiia bacterium
TCCGGCCAGCCCGGCGGGCTTATCCGGCGACGGTCAAGGACCCGCCCATATCGGAGTGGATGGCGCAGAAGAAAACGTAGCGGCCGGGGGCGAGGGCAGCGGGAACCGTAAAGGGCACCTCGGAGTCGCCGGGCAGGTCGACCTCCTCCCACGAACCGTCCGAGGAAGTAAACGTGTGCCGGGCCGAGTCACGGTTGACGATCGTGAAACTCTCCCCAGCAGCGACCTCGGGAGCCTGACCGAAGGACCTCCCTTCGATGGTCAATGTCGGCTCGCCGGCAGCAGCGGTGCTTGCGGCGGGGGTCGTCGTGGAGGGACTGCCGGTGGCGGTTTCTCCCTCTCCTCCACAGGCAAGAACGGTCACCATCAGCAGAGCGAGGGTCGTGGCGGATCGCTTGGAAGTGGACATGATCTGACCTTACGGCTCAGGCCGTTCTCACGGTTCGACTGACAAAGAGCAAGCCCAACAAGCCGAGTCCGACGGCGATCCAGAGAACTGACTGCCCGCTGTAGATGAGCCCGATCACACCGCCAGCGAGAACGAAAACCTGAACGACGGCAGCGAGCACTGCACCCCAGGTCTCAGCTCGAATCACGCCGAAAGCGGCTGCCAGACAGAGGACTCCGAATGTGCCCGGAATCAGCGCCGACTCCCAGGGCAGGAAGTCCTGTCCGAGAGCGCGACTGGTGACGACATTGAGAAGCGTCACGAACAGCGCGCCCAGGCCCTCCACGACCAGGAGGACGACAAGACCAAAGGTTGTTCCACGCAATGATGCAGCCATGTTGGGGCATTGTTCCACGAACATCGATGCGAACGAGGCTTCAAACGGTCCTCGTCGTACCGGTAGATTCCGATGATGAACGACCGTGACACATCTCCGGACCCGGTGTCAGAACCCGGCGCCTACCAGCAATTCCTTCTCAGCCTGCTCGGGGATGACGAGCCCTCGTCGGCTCAAGAATCGACCCCCGACAAGTTGAAGGTGCTTGCCAGGGAGGCGGGCAATCATCTCTACCAACAACCTCGACCGGGCGAATGGTCGGTGGGTCAGGTGATCGCCCACCTCGCCGACGCCGAGATCGCAATGAGCGGCCGCTACCGGTGGATCCTCGCCCAGGACGAACCACCGCTCGTCGGGTACGACCAGGACCTGTGGGTTGAAAAGCTCCACGACGAGGAGGACTCGGTCGAGGACTTGATCGAACTCTTCGAGGCGCTTCGAAAAGCCAACGTCGCGTTGTGGCGCCGGAGCAGTCCGGAGCAGCGTGCCCGATTCGGGATTCACAGCGAGCGGGGACCGGAGAGCTACGACCTCTGCTTTCGGATGATCGCCGGCCACGATCGCCTCCACCTCGGACAGATCAGGCGAGCCCTCGACGTGGTCGGCGGCTAGCCGGCAAGACAACTCTCTCTGGTTGGGCCGATTCGAAATCTCACCAAACAAAGGGTTTTTCGGGCGGTTTGAGGCAGTGGCTGGTCGGGTACCACCCATCTGACCCCCTAAAGGAGGGATTGACAATGACATACGACCCAAGAACCGGGATGTCGACGGAACGTGACCGTGAGGTCATCGTGACACCTTCCGGGACTAACTACGGCGGAATGGCCCTGGCGGCCGTGCTCGTGGTACTGGCGATCCTTTTCGTCGTTTGGCTGTTCGGTTCCGGCGACGGAACCACCGCCACCACCACCGACCTGGACAATCCAGTGGTGACAACGGCCCCGATCGAAACGACCGTACCCGTGGAGACCACGGCTCCGGCCGATACCACGCCGACGACCGTCGCTCCGTAGCGACACCCTCGCAACAGAAGAAGGGGCACCGCATGGTGCCCCTTCTTTGTTGTCTTCGTGGTCCCCCACTCGCCCTTGAGTTCAACCTTCGTCGACTGCTGCCTGGTTGGTCGGGCGAGGCGCACGCCGGCGTGGAAGCTTGGGCAGAGCGACGACTCTCCGTCTCATCAACACCCAGGCCGAGGCCAGCAGGGCGATCGCCAGGGCGGCAACTCCGCCAACCACTCTCAGATCCGGGGTATCCCCGAGGAACGCCACGTCCTGCAGTGCCGCGATCCCGTAGGTAGCCGGGAGAAGATAGGACAGGACCCGAACCGGCTCGATCAAGCGGTCAAGGGAGATGAAGAACCCGCTGAAGAATATGGACACGAGGAGAGCGATCATCGCGTACTGGACTGCTTCGCTCTCGGTCCGGGCCACCGCCGAGATCACGAACCCTGCTCCGAGCGACGCCATCAAGACGAGAAACACTATGGCGACGTACCAGATCCTCGGCCCGGCGATCTCAAACCCGAACCCGGCGACGGCAGCAGCGGTAAGAGCCGTCCCAACCAGTCCGCCCAGGACCAGATACGCGAGGTACTTGCCAGTGAGCGCTTCCCCGGCTGTAAGTGGCGACACCCGAAACAGCTCGGCCGATCCCAGAGTCCGTTCTCGCACCAACGACAAGGCGGCGAAGGTCAGCGCCAGGTGCTGGAGCAGCAGGGCCACCACCCCCGGTACGTAGTAATGGGAGAAGTCCACATCGATGCCCCGGACATTGTCGATCGTGCCGACGAACGGACTCACCAAAACGCTCGGCTCCATCGCCTGGAACACCGCCAACTCCTCCTCGATGAGATCGAGATCCGATCGAAGGCTCGTAAGAATCTCCCGGTCTTCCTCGGGGGAAGATCCCGAACCGCCGAGCCGGGTGGTGCTGTCCTGGGCTCGGGCCAACGCACCCGAGGCCGTACTCGGGCTCCCGGCGATGTCGTCGACGCCGCTGAGGATCCCACTGCGATAGGCCGCCACGGTGGCCAGGCCGAGAAGGGACCGCTCCAAATCGAGCCGGTCGCTCGGGGCGATTTCATCGCCTCGCTCGACAGCACCCGACATGGCGTCAACGGCCGCCCGGGCGGCCGGCAACGACTCTTCCACGTCGGCG
>DATEEG010000094.1:0-2396 GCA_035281305.1 Acidimicrobiia bacterium
TTCCGCTCGGCACCATCATCACTGACGAGAAAGGGACCGTCCTGGCTGACCTCGTCGAACCAGGGCATCGGCTAGTGGCGGTCAAGGGAGGTCGGGGCGGGAGAGGGAACGCGGCGTTCGTGTCGCCCAAGCTGAGAGCCCCAGCCATCGCCGAACAGGGCGAGTACGGGCCCGAGGGTTGGTTCACGTTCGAGCTGAAACTGGCTGCCGACGCGGCCTTGATCGGCTTTCCCAACGCCGGCAAATCCACTCTCATCTCGACGGTCTCGGCGGCCAAACCCAAGGTGGCTGACTACCCGTTCACGACCCTCCAGCCCCATCTGGGTGTCGTAGCGGTCGATGAGCGCGAGTTCGTGCTAGCCGACATCCCCGGGCTGATCGAAGGCGCCGCCGACGGCAAGGGCCTGGGCCTCGAGTTTCTTCGCCACGTCGAACGAGCCAGGGTCCTCGTGATCCTCCTCGATCCGTCACCTCTGCAGAGCCAATCCGTGGAGGAGCAACTGCGCATCCTCCTCAACGAGTTGGAGCGATACCTCCCTGAGTTGGTCGAGCGGCCTCGCCTCGTGGTTGTGTCCAAGGCCGACCTCCCGGAGGCCTCCGAAGCGGCCACCAAGGTACCCGGGGCGATGCTGGTTTCGGCTGCCACCCGGGCCGGCCTCGACCGTTTCCTCCACGCCACCGCCGATCTGGTCGACCGCGCCCTGAAGGCGTCGCCCGACCGGCCCGGGTTCGTCCTGCACCGTCCGGTGTTGGTTGATCTCGATGTCCGGCGCGAGGGCAACGTCTGGGTGGTCGAAGGTCAGTCGGCGCGGAGAGCCGTCGCCTTCGCCGACCTCACGGTGCCGGCCGCGGCCCGCTTGGCCTCCCAGCGGCTGGCCCGCATCGGTGTCGATCGTGCCCTGCTCGAAGCCGGAGCCGAACCCGGCGACGATGTTCGCATCGGGGACCTCGTCTTCGAGTTCCAACTGCCGGAGGAATCCTCATGAGGCGTCCGATTCCGCCGGGCCTCCGACTGGTCGTGAAGGTGGGGTCGTCGAGCCTCACCTCCGGCAGCGGCGGCATAAGGCCCGGGGCGATCGAGCGCGTGGCCGACCTCGTGGCCGGAGCGATGAGGGCCGGTTATCCGACCGTTCTAGTGACGTCAGGAGCCGTCGCCAGCGGATTGCCTGCTTTGGGATTGTCCCGGCGCCCCCGCGACGTGGCAGGTTTGCAGGTTGCTGCGGCGGTCGGGCAGAGCCGGCTCATGGAGCGATACACCACTTGCTTCGACAAACACGGCCTCGTGGCGGGCCAGGTACTGCTCACCAGGGACGTTCTGAGCAATCGCGACCAATACCTGAACGCCCGAACGGCCCTCGATCGAATGCTGACCTCGGGAATCGTCCCGATCGTCAACGAAAACGACACCGTGGTGGTGGGCGACCTGAGGCTCGGCGGCAACGACATCCTCGCCGCCGCCGTGTCCCACCTGGTGGGAGCAGGGCTCCTCTTGATCCTTTCCGACACGGAAGGCCTCTTCTCGGCCGATCCCCGCCTAGGTGACGCAGAGTTGCTCGTGGCGGTTCGTCACAACGACGAGATCCTCGACAAGCTCACAGGTAGCGGTCCTCTCGGTTCGGGGGGGGTCGACACGAAGGTCGCGGCTGCGCGGATGGCCGCGTGGTCGGGGGTGCCCACCGTCGTCGCCTCGGCGGTCGCTGACGATGTCATCGCCCGGGTCGTGGCAGGTGACGACGTCGGTACCTGGGTCGACCCGCAAGCGGAGAAGCTGCCGGCCCGAAAACTTTGGATCGCATTCGGATTGGCTTCGTCGGGCTCACTGACGATCGATGACGGCGCGGTGGTGGCGCTGGTCGAGCGGGCCCGATCTCTGCTGCCGGTCGGGGTCGTTGCCGTCAAAGGCTCATTTCCGGAGGGAGTCGCCGTCGAGGTGCTCGACACGAGCGGTCAGCTGGTGGCCAAGGGCCTCGTCCAGATGGGCTCGCACGAATTGACCGGGCTGATCGGAAAGCGCAGCGAGCTCGAGGCAATCCATCGTGATGACCTTGTCGTCCTCCGGTGAGCGTCGCTCACGTGGTCCTGCTTGGTCCGATGGGCGCCGGGAAGACCACGCTTGGTCGGGAACTCGCCAGGCGGCTCGAGGTTGATCTGGTCGACTCCGACGAGGTCATTCTCGCACTTACCGACCAGACTGCGGCTGAGCTCGCCGTCTCCAAGGGAGTGCCCGGGCTCCATGATCTCGAGCGAAGCGTGGTCGCGGAGGCCCTCCAGTCTCCCTCACGCAAGGTGATCGCCGCCGCCGCCAGCGTCGTTGACGACCGGTCCACCCGGGAGCTGCTGAGCCGGCATCTCTGCCTGTGGGTGGCGGCCGACGAGGTGACCCTTGCCAGGCGCCG
>DATEEG010000095.1:0-8088 GCA_035281305.1 Acidimicrobiia bacterium
GGGGCCGAGTAGTCGAAACGCGGCGGATACATCTCTCCTCCGATCTATTCCGGGGCGCGTTCTAATGAGGCGAAGGTAGTTGCGGCCCGGGGTTTGAGTGAGCGGACCGGGGAATATTCGACAGACCGATCGGGTCGTTTCGGACCCCCGGGTTGACCCGGTTGGGTCAGGGCGGCCGGGGGGACGAGTGGCACGCCTTCCTACACCAGTCCCCGGCGGGCGGCCTCGGCGGCGGCTTCGGCTCGCCTGGTTACGCCAAGACGATTGAAGATGGAGCGGATCCTTCGTTTGACACTCGAGTCGCTCATGAACAGTTTGGAGGCGATCTGGCCGTTGCTGGCACCGTCGCTGAGCATGCGGAGGATCGCTCTGTCGATCTCCTCGAATTCTGGCTCTTCGAACTCGGGACCGTGCGCCTGGGTGGGGCTGAGCATCAATTCGACCAGTTGCTCGGCCACCCGGGGGCTGAGGGCCCGGTGCCCGGCGGCCACGGCTTCGATGGCAGAGACCAACTGGGCGTCGGAGTCACCTTTGAGCACGTAGCCGAGGGCACCTGCCCGGAGGCTCCTCTCGACGTATTCGTCGTCGTCGAAGGACGACAGCATCAGAACCCGCGCCTCGGGATCGTCGTCGAGTATCGAATCGAGCACCTCCAGTCCAGAGTCCTTGGCGAGTCTGATGTCGAGCAGGACCACGTCGGGCCGGGCGGATCGAAACTGATCTATGGCCGTCGCGCCGGTCGCCGCCTCTCCCACCACCTCGAAGGTGTCGTAATTCGACAGGAGGCTCTTGATTCCCTGCCGGACGACAGGATGGTCGTCGACGATGAGGACCCGGGCCGGACTCATCTGTTGGCCGGCAATGGCACCAGTGCCCTGACAACCGTGCCCGAGCCCGGCGAGGACTCATAGTGCAGCTCACCACCGAGGCTTTCGGCCCTTTGACGCATGCTGATCATTCCGATGTGGCCATTGGGAGCAGAACGGACGATGTCGGGATCGAATCCGATTCCGTCGTCCCGCACCTCGAGTCGCAGACCTTCGGAGTCGAAGAGGAGGTCGACCTCGACTTTCTCGGCGCGGGCGTGAGTCAGGACATTGTGGAGGGCCTCTTGTGCGATTCGGTAGACGGTGATCTCGGCATGACCGGGCATCCGGGCGGGCTCGCCGTCGACGAAGCTGCGACAGGCGACGCCGCTGTACCCCTCGAACTGCTCGCACAGTCTTCTGATGGCGGCCGGAAGCCCGAGGCCCTCGAGCATCGGAGGGTGCAGGTCGTTGACAACCCGGCGGATCTCGGTCTCGACGCTCCTCAGGATCGCCTGGGAGCTCTCCAGGGATTCGCGGGCGGCGGCCAGCTGGCCGAGTTCGATCCTCTTCTGACCGGACGTGAGCTCCAAAAGGGCCCCGATCAGCAACTGGTTGAGTCCGTCGTGAACGTCCCGGGCGATTCGTTGCCGCTCCTTCTCCTGGGCCTGGACCGTTTCCTCGAGGGCCGTCTTGAGGTCGGCTGCTTTGCGGCTGAGCTCCTCGCCGGCTTCGTGCAGCTGGCTGGTGCGCTCGGCCACTTTCCGTTCGAGGTCGGCGTTGGTAGTGGCCAGCCGTTCGTAGAGCTGCGCATTGCGGATGACGATCGCGATCTGAGCGGCGTAGGTGAGCAAGAGTCGTTCGTGCCCGTCCTGATAGGGCCCGGCCCGGTTGGCGACGCCAATCATTCCGATGGGCTCGTCGTTGAGCCGCAACGGCACTCCGAGAAACGTCCGCACCTCGGGGTGGCCGCTCGGTTGGCCGATCCGGCGGGTGTCGGTGCGGGCATCGAGGCTTCGGGCCGGTCGATTCTCGAGGACGGCAATGGCGAAGATGCTCGGTCGCAGCGGGATCATTCGATGGCCCGCAAAGAACTCGGGGGTGGGATGGAACCCGTGGATGGCAGCGATTTCGAGAGCCGTCGCTTCTTGATTGACGAGGCCGATGAAGCCGAACTGTGAGCCGGTCAAGGTCAAGCATTGCCTGAGGGCGACATCGAGCACATTGTCGACCCCTCGCAATCCCGACAACTCGACGGCCAGGTGATAGAGGGCATCGACCTGGAGCTGGGTGTCGTCGTCGGGGACGCTTGGATCGCCCGTCGCGGTCATCTTGTCGCCGTCCAGGGAAGGGGCCACCATCGGTCGAGGCTACCCAGGGTCGGCCGCTTCTGCCCTGCCCGATCCGGTTACCTTTGTGCCCAAATGAGCGAAGCGCCGGCAGATCAGAGTTTGGTCAATCAGAACTTGGCAAATCAGAATTTGACAAACCGGAGTCTGGCGAGGAGAGCTTTGGGATTGCTCGAATCGGAAGCCAGGATCTGCACGGCTTGCCGGCTGGCCCAAACCCGGACCCAGGTCGTCTTCGGCGTCGGCGATCCCGACGCCGACTTGCTCCTGGTCGGCGAGGCACCGGGCTTCAACGAAGACCTTCAGGGTGAGCCATTCGTGGGAGCGGCGGGGCAGTTGTTGAATCGGCTGCTCGGCGAGATCGGGTTGGGCCGCGAGGACGTCTATATCGCCAACGTCCTCAAGTGCCGGCCTCCGAACAATCGAGACCCTGCCCGGGACGAGGTCGATTCATGCAAGGATTATCTGAGGTCCCAGATCACCATCATCGATCCAGGTGTTGTCGTGACGCTGGGCAACTTCGCCACCAAATTGCTGATGAGAACCGAGACCGGGATAACCCGCCTGCGAGGTCGCACCTATCCTTGGTGGCAGGGCCGGACACTGGTCCCGACCTACCATCCGGCAGCCGCTCTCCGCTCGGGGGACCGGCTGATCGGTGAGATGCAGTCAGACTTCTCCCTGGTCCGCGACGCGTTGTCGAGGCCCCGGTCCACCACCAACCCACCTCCCAGCGGCAAAGGTGCCTCTCCTGAAGCCTCAACCGACACCAGATCCGAAGCGCCCTCCGATGGTCCACGAAATGAAGAGGACCAGGCCGAACAGATGAACCTCTTTGCATGACCCCCTTTTTCTGCCCGCACCCGGGTGACACGGCCCACCTCGGCGCCAGGCTGGCCGCCCTTTTGAGACCGGGCGACGTGGTTGTGCTCTCCGGGCCTCTGGGGGCGGGCAAAACCCTGTTCACCAGTGGCATCGCCGCCGGACTCGGCGTCGAGGAACCGGTGATCAGCCCCTCCTTCATCCTGACCAGGGAGTACTCGAGCGGGTTCTTGCCCCTGATCCACGCCGACATCTATCGGCTCGCGACCAGGAACGAGTTCGATGACCTCGACCTTCTCGCGCAGTCGTCGCACGGGGTTCTCGTGATCGAGTGGGGCGACGTCGTCGAGCCGATTCTTCCCCCCGATCATCTGCGGGTGGACTTCGAGGTCAACGACGACGAGGCACGCACCATCACGCTGGTTCCGTTCGGTGGCTGGCAGGCCCGGGTGACGGAGTTGATAGCTTGAGGCTCCTCGCCATCGAAACGGCAACGCCGCTCTCAGGCGTGGTTCTGGCCGAGGACCGCGGGGTGGTCGCCACCGCTTCCCGCCTGGACCGGACCGGTCACGCCGGATTCCTGGTCCCTGCGATCGACTTCTGCTTCGATCAGGCCGGGTGGTTCCCGGATGATCTCGACGCCATCGTGGTGGACGTCGGTCCCGGCCTCTACACGGGTATCCGGGTCGGCATTGCCACGGCTCAGGGCCTGGCGTCGGCCCTCGGGGTACCGGTGGTGGCGGGCACTTCGCTCGATGCCCTGGCCCTCGAAGCTGCCACAGCTCATCGCCACATCTTTTCCATTGTCGATGTCCGCCGGGGCGAACTCGCGGTTGCCACTTACCGGCCCGTCCCGGGGGGAGTCGTTCGCGACGCTCCCGCCGAGCTGATGTCGATGGAGGGTTTGCGGGCGGCTTTGATGTCCGATCCCGGCAACCCCCTCGTGGTGGGCGACATCACAGCGCTGGCGGGGCATGTGCTCACAGGACTGCATCGCGTTCGAACCGGGCGCCCGCGGTTCCCCTCGGCTCAGGCGCTGCTGGAGATCGGGCTGGCCCGGCTGGAGAAGAACGCTTTCCCTTCGGAAACCCTGCGACCCCTTTACCTGCGCGAGCCCGACGTCACCCTCAACTGGGAGAAGCTGACACCGGAGGGGCCGTGGTCGAAACCGTCCTGATCCGCCCCATGGCCGAGGCCGACCTCCCATCGGTGCTCCGCATCGAGGAGGCCACCTATCCCACTCCGTGGACCGCGGGGATATTCCGCGATGAACTGGCTGCCCCGGGCAGGGTCTATCTCGTGGCGGAGGAGAAGGGCGAGGTCGTCGGATACGCTGGCCTGATGGTGATCCTCCCCGAGGCGCACGTCACCTCGGCGACCGTCGATCCCCAAAGGCGGGGCTCGCGCATCGGCACCCGCCTGATGTTGCGGATCTGCCAGGAGGCCCTGGGGGCTGGCGCCACCAGCCTGACACTCGAGGTCCGGGTCTCCAATCGCAACGCTCAGAGTCTCTACCGGCGTTTTGGGATGGCTCCGGTCGGTGTTCGCAAGCGGTATTACAAAGACGAGGACGCACTGGTGATGTGGGTCCACGACATCGACAGTCCCGAGTACCGGGAGCGTCTGGATGAGATCGGGCGGTCGCTATGACGCCCAGTCGGACGTCGGAAGACGGAAGACGGAAGTCAGACGTCGGAGGAAAAGGGTGAACCCGCTCGTTCTCGCATTCGAGACTTCTTGCGATGAGACCGCGGTTGCGGTGGTCCGGGGGACCGAGGCGCTTTCGAGCGTGCTGTCCAGCCAGGTCGAGATCCACGCCCGCTTCGGGGGCGTTGTCCCGGAGGTGGCGGCCCGCGCCCATGTCGAAGCCATCCGCGCCCTGACCCATCGGGCGGTGGTCGAATCCGGCGTTCATCCGGCCGATCTCGACGGAGTCGCCGCAACAGCCGGTCCCGGGCTGGTGGGAGCCCTCCTGGTCGGCCACTCCTTCGCCAAAGCAACCGCCTGGGCCCGTCAACTTCCCTTTATCGGAGTTGACCACATGGAAGGGCACTTGATGGCTCCCCGCATAGAGCATCCGGAGTTCGTCCCCCCGGCAGTCGTGCTCCTGGCCTCCGGGGGCCACTCCCAGGTAGTCCATGTCGAAGACTGGGGCAGCTATGTCACCCTGGGCGAGACGATCGACGATGCCGCCGGCGAGGCATTCGACAAGATTGCCCGGGTCATGGGCCTGGGATATCCGGGGGGTCCCGCCATCGATCGGGCAGCGAGCGGAGGCAACCCTGCAGCAGTGCCATTTCCGCGGGCTCTTCCGGATCGACCGTATCACTTCTCGTTCTCCGGGCTGAAGACGTCCGTCATCACCTATCTCAAGAAAGCCCGGGTGGCCGGCACTCTTGCCCCGCTGGCCGATGTGGCCGCATCGGTCCAGGAGGCGATCATCGACGTGCTGGTCGCAAAGACCTTCCAGGCGGTCGAGGACACCGGCGTCAGGGTCGTCGCGGCGGGGGGTGGCGTCCTCGCCAACCGCCGACTTCGTCAACGTATGGCTTCGGAGGCAGAGGCTCGCGGCGTCACTCTGTGCTTGCCGTCGAGCGCGTTCTGCACCGACAACGCCGCCATGATCGGGGTGGCGGGAGCTCACTGGCTGAAGGAGGGCCACTACACCGACTGGGCGGTCGGCGTCGACCCCGGCCGGCGCCTGGGCTGAGCCGAGTCGGTCTTTCGGTTCGGATCCGTCCAGGCTCGTGTAACGCGGAAGACATGTCGGAGTCTTGCCCCGCGAGGACGTTTCAAATGAGTTGTCGCGTTTGTTTGATGACAGCGCATGGGTTCGGACGAACCTCGATGACGTCAGGGCGACGGGACTATCGGTAGAGTCCGATCGAGTTTTGGGCGGGAGGCGACGACGACAGGTTGTCGGCTCCATCTGGAGTTCAGGGGCGACACAGGGAGGCACCGACAGTGTTCGGTTATCAGAGGGTCGGGCGGCATGCCGCCGCCCGGCGGGTCTCGGGGCGAAAGGTTCGCAAGGCTGTCAGTTTCAATCGCAGAGGATTGACACTCGTCGGATCAGTGGTCTTTCTGAGCATTGTTGGAGCCGGGTTGGCCATCGCCAGTCACGGCGACGACATCATCGATCTCACGACTGCCGACGCGATCGAACTGCACGACGGTGCTCGGTTCATCCAGGGTGGAGTGGGAGCCGGGACCGGCACATTCGATCCCTTCCTCCAGGTCCAGGAGACCGGAGGTGGCGCCGACGGAATCGAGCGCGGTTACAACACCGAACCGGTGGCCAACGGTGAGTTCGACACCAAGTCGATCTCGGCCGGCAACACCCATACCATCCTGGTCTCGGCCGTGCCGACCCTCGAGGTGGCCGGCGTGCTCTATCGGGAATTCAGCCTCGACGCCAAGGACACCGGCGCCGACGCCCACATGTCGATCGACGAGTTGAAGCTCTTCACGAGCACGACCGGCGAGGTGACGGACTACAACGAAGCCACGGAGACTTTTGCCGGAAGCACCGTCACCAAGATCTATGACCTCGACGCGACCGGCGACGTCACCATCCTCATGGCCACACAGGGCCTGGAGCCGGGTTCGGGCGTTTCCGATATCACGGTATTGATCCCGGACTCGATCTTCCCGGCGGGATGCGACTACGGCAACCCGACCTGCGACCAGTTCCTGATCTTCTGGACCGTGATGGGCGGATACGACAACCCTGATGACGAGCGAGACTTCGATGCCGACTCCGGTTTCGAGGAGTGGCGGGTCCGCAAACTTCCCGTGGTGACGGTGACGAAGACTGCCGTCCCCACGTTCGACCGCACATTTGACTGGACCGTCACCAAGCAGGTCTCCATCGACGGCGGCACCACCTGGGTCGACGCCGCCACGGTCGATCTCTTCGACGGTGACTCGGCCGATTACTTGTGGCAGATCACGGTCGACAAGTCCGATCCGATCGACAGCAGTCCTGCCGTTACGGGCGAGATCGTCATTACGAACCCCACCGGAGCCGATGAGCCGATCCCGGCGATCATCGCCGAGGTCAACAGCGTCACCGATGTCATCTCGGACGGCATCAACGCCACGGTGGTGTGTCCTGTCACGTTCCCGGCGACCCTGGATCCCGGGGAGAGTTTCACCTGCACCTATTCGAGTCCTCTACCTGACACCGGGGCCAGAACCAACACGGCGACCGTGAACATCGACGACGGCACGGGAGGTACCAAGGACTACACGGGTACCGCAGACATCGATTTCACTTCCGTCACACCCACCACCACCGACGATTCTGCGACCCTCGACGACACCGTTGGGGGCCTGACCGGAACCTTCAGTGCAGATACGACGGTGACGTCCGAATCAAGCCAGAACGCCGGGTGCCCGGACGACTCCGGAATCATCACCAATACGGCCACCCTCACCGAATCCGACTCGGGAACGGTGAGACAGGACTCGGCCACCCTTACGGTCAATTGCTACGAGTTGACCGTCACCAAGGACGCCACCGAGTCGTTCGGCCGAACCTTCGACTGGTCCGTGGTGAAGGAAGTTTCCAAGGACGGTGGCACCACCTGGGTCGACGCCGCCACGATCGATCTGTTCGACGGCCAGTCGAGCAGCGTCCTCTGGAAGATCTCCGTTACCAAGGGTGCCGCCATCGACACCGGATTTGCCGTAGCCGGCACTATCACGGTCAGCAATCCCGCCCCGATGATCGCCGAGGATGTTGCGGTGAGCGACGTCCTTCCAGGGGCGATTGGCCTGGTGGTGGACTGTGATCCGGGGGCAGGAGTGTCGAGCACGGTCGACGTCCCTGCCCGGGCCGCTGGAGTGGACGGCGTTGCCACCTGCGATTACTCGGCGACGCTGCCCGACGGCACCACGCGGACCAACACCGCCACGGCGACGTTGTTCGGGGAGGACTACACGGGCACGGCTTCAGTTGACTTCACCGGAGTCGATCCCACGATTACGGACGACTCTGCGGACCTGGCCGACGATCTGGCCGGTCTGAGCGGCGACTTCACTGACAGCGGATCGGTCACGTCGGCGAACCCCTATCCGGTGGCTTGCCCCGAGGACGAGGGAACCCT
>DATEEG010000096.1:0-16337 GCA_035281305.1 Acidimicrobiia bacterium
CCGACGATCTTGCCGACAACGAGACCGAGGAACACCCCCAGCCCGACCGGACTCAGCAAGGCTTCACCCACCGAGCTTCCTTGAAAGTTGACTCCGGCGTTGGCCAGCGCAAACAATGGGACCACGACGAAGGAAGACCAATTGCCGAGACGATGCTCGATTCGGGCGAGCGGTGAGACCGACTCGCGTGAAACCTCCGAGATCGTAAGAAGGGTGTGGTCGGCTAGTTCTCGCTCGGCCACGTCGTCGTCTTCGGGGCCGAGTCCGGTCATCAGCTCCCGGCCCTTGAGGCGGAACTCGTCGTAGTCGTAATAGGGCCGGGCCGGCGTCAGGAGACCCAGGGCAACTCCGGCCAGGGTGGCGTGGACTCCGGATTCGAGGGTGGCGAACCAGACGAATATCGCAACCGGAACATAAAGGGCGTTGGATCGAATGCCGACTCGCTGGGCGACCATGACGGCACCGAGGCCGCCGGCGGCCAGGGCGAGCCAACCCATCGACAAGTCGGCGGTGTAGAAGACCGCGATCACGAGGATGGCACCGATGTCGTCGGCAATCGCCAGCTTGAGGAGGAACAACTTGGCACCAACCGGCACCCTCTTACCGACCAGCGCGAGAATGCCGATGGCGAAGGCGATGTCGGTGGCCATCGGGATGCCCCAGCCTCGCCCTGCTTCCCCGGAGACTCCGGCGATTGCCAGGTAGACCAGCGCCGGGACGGCCATCCCCCCTATGGCCGCGACCACGGGGAGTGCTGCGGCCCGGCGGTCGCGAAGTTCTCCGACCACGAGTTCCCGCTTGATTTCCAGACCAACGACGAAGAAGAAGATCGCCATCAGTCCGTCATTGATCAGATGGTGGAGGTCCTCGGTCAAATGAAGGGGTCCGAAGTCGAGCCGGAACGTGGTCCCCAACAGCGACTCGTACGTCTCCGGCCAGAGGTTTGCCCACACCACGGCGATGGCCGCGGCGGCTACCAGGACCAGACCGGACGACGCCTCCCGGTTGCTAAATCGCAGGAAGGGACGGATGAACGCTCTCGGAACGAATCGTTCAGATCGCGCCCAGGTGATGTGAGTCTCGCGGTGGGCCACCTCAGCGGAGGCTCTTACCGCT
The DNA here is from genome assembly GCA_035281305.1 of Acidimicrobiia bacterium. Classification (GTDB taxonomy): domain Bacteria; phylum Actinomycetota; class Acidimicrobiia; order Spongiisociales; family ZC4RG35; genus DATEEG01. The sequence goes on from DATEEG010000096.1 coordinate 1,117, forward strand.
GGACATGAGGTCCGAACATGCCTTGGTGACGCGTGCGGCCATCCCCAGTTCGGCCTTCTTCAGGTAGGAGCGGGGGTCGTAGGCGGACTTGTCGCCGACCTCGCCGTCCACCTTGAGCACCCCGGAGTAATTGGAGAACATGTGATCGGCGATCGGCCGGGTGAAGGCGTACTGGGTGTCGGTGTCGATGTTCATTTTCACGACGCCGTAGCCGATCGTCTCACGGATTTCGTCGAGCGTCGAGCCCGACCCTCCGTGAAAGACCAGAAAGTGGCGGCCGGCAGGTCCGAACCTCGATTCGACCGCGGCCTGGCCATCGCGGAGGATGCTCGGCCGGAGTTGAACCGCCCCCGGTTTGTAGACGCCGTGGACATTCCCGAACACCGCCGCCAGAAGGTACATCGCCTCGCCGGGCGATCCCAACACTTCGACGGTGCGACTCATGTCTTCCGGGGTCGTGTAGAGCTTGGCTTTGTCTATGCCTTCATGATCCACCGTGTCTTCCTTGCCGCCGACCACTCCGATCTCGAGCTCCAGGATGCTTCCCACCCGGGTGCACTCGGCCAGCAGTTCTCTGGCAATCGCCAGATTCTCCTCCAGGGGCAAGGTGGAGGCATCGAGCATGTGGCTCTGGAACAACGGGCCCTCTTTACGCCGGGCGCTCATGGCTAGGAGAGGACGGATGTAGGCGTCGACCTTTTCCGGCTGGCAGTGGTCGGTATGGAGAGCGACGTTGATGGGGTATTTCCGGGCGGCGATGTGTGCGTACTCGGCCAGGGCGGCGGCTCCGGTCGGCATGTCCTTTACGAGTGAGCCGGAGAGAAATTCGGCGCCCCCGGTCGAAACCTGGACGATCCCGTCCGATTCCGCGTCGGCGAAACCTCGCAGGGCACCGTGCAAGGTCTCGCTGCCGGTGACGTTGATTGCCGGATAGGCGTAACCGTGGTCCCGGGCGGCCTGGATCATTTGCTGGTACTTCTCGGGGGTTGCGATCGGCATCGGTCCTCCGTTCGGTCGATTTCTCAGGGAAACATAGCCCTGTCGCCGGCTCCGACCGGAGCCGACTCGCTGTTGACAACCATTTCGATACCGTGCGAACCAATGACGGAGGTCATCGCGGCCGGGAAGCCAAGAAGCCGGGTTTTGCGCGCCCTGTATTTCGGCCTCGGCCTGATCTGCGTGGGATTCGCCTACATGTCGTGGCTCCCGGGAATCCCCACGTTCGATTTCGTGATCCTGGCGGCGTTCTTCTTCTCCCGCAGCTCCGATCGATTCCACCTCTGGATCACTTCCCACCCGGTCTTCGGCCGGGTGATCCGGGGTTATCGCACCGACGGCCTCACCGTTCGGGCCAAGCTCGTCGCCTCCGTGGCAGTCGTTGCTTCCCTCGGTTTCTCCATCGTCGTCCTTCTCGACAACCCGGTCGTCAGGACCCTTCTCGCCCTGGTTGGTTTGTACGCCCTGTGGTTCATCTGGACTCGCAAGACGCCCTCCGGGAGCCCGGCAATTGATGCCCGTCCCACGGGTCCTTGAGGAGGTCCTTTGCTACATTTCCGGCGGCGGGATCACACCGATCCCGCCCGAATCCTCCTAGACGGTTGGCGGGTTCGTGTGATTGAACCGGATGGGTTCGCCCGCCGGTAGGAGGAACGTGAAGCTCTACGTAGGCAACCTGCCTTTTAGAACCAATTCGGAAGATCTGGCGGCCGCGTTTCGGCGGTTCGGCGAGGTGCAATCGGCCCAGGTGCTGACCGATCGCGAAACCGGACGGTCGCGCGGCTTTGGGTTCGTCGAACTGGCGGACGAGGACGCCCGGCGGGCGATCGACGAAATGGATGGCGCCGACCTGGCCGGCCGTCGGATCGTCGTCAACGAGTCGCGACCAATGCAAGCAAGACCACCGCGCCAAGACCGCGGGGAAGGCAATTACCGGAGTTAGGTGGCAACTCTCCGCGATCCGCTGATACACGCGTTCTGGCGGATCGCGGATCGCGGAGGGTGGTCGCGATGACCTTTCGCTATCCGCGATCCGCCAAACAACGCGTGTATCAGCGGATCGCGTTCTTCTCTGGCGGATGGCGTGTAAGAATCAGCGAAGGAGAGCCGAGGATCCCTGGCTCCGTCCCGACACCAAATTCGGTCATTGAGGCCCGCGCCTGACGTAATCCGGTCACACAGTCCCGGTACTCGTTCGTATATAGGCGAATTACGTGTGGGGCGGTCGCCTTTGACCGAATTTGGCGAAGGCCCAACCCCGGCCGCCGATCGTTCCGCGATCCGCCGTTTCACGCGTTCTAGCGGATAGCGGATCGCGAAGTGCGGTCGCGATGGCATTTCGCCATCCGCGATCCGCCAAGCGCGTCTTGCGGATCGCGTTCTTCCTCACTGCCCGCGTAGGAACTTTTCTATCTCCGCCGCCAGTTCCTCACCCGATACCGCTTTGGCGGCATCGACCATTGCTTCGAGTTGATCCACCATGTTCTTGAGATCGCTGCGCGAGGCCGACACCGAGTCCAATTCGCTGCGCTGTAAGTTGGCTAGCTCTTCGAGGTTGCCCGTCGGCAGTTCGACGCCGACATGGCGCTCGAGCCGGCGAATCAGGGCCAATGCCGCAGCCGGATACTCGACACCGACGTACTGGGGTACGCGGGCGTAGAACCCGACAGTCGGTATCCCGGTTCCCCCGATCATGTACTCGATCGTGCTTACAGCCGCCGAGGGAACCCGGAGCAGGCCTTCAGGGCGTTCGTCGCTGTCGGGTAGGTGGGCCCGGTCCGAGGCAGTAGCGATGATTTGCACCGGTCGGGTATGGGGCCAGGCCCAGGGTATTCCTCCGAGCGATACTTGCTCGGTGACCCCCAGCTCTACCGCCAGATGAGACAACTCGTTGCCGAGTCTCTTCCAATTCCAGTTGGGTTCGGTCCCGCTCAAGACGAGGAAGTCGCGTTCGGCCAGGGGCAGCCATCGCAGTGAAATGCTGGGCCACACCAACGTGGTCATCACTCCCTCGATGAAGTCGAGCGTGGGCCTCGTCACCCGGTAGTCGAAGAGGAGGTCGGGCTCGGCATCGGCCACGATTTCCCCGCCGAGAGTGTCAGCCACGAGGGTGGCGGCGGAGCCGGCGTTGACCCAACCATTGAGGCAGATCACCAGCGCCGGGCTTCGGAGTGGAGGGCGTTGCGTGAAGGTGAAGATGCTCACGGAGTTCACACTAGAGAAGGGTGATCAGGACCATTCCAGCAGCACCTTGCCACTGTCGCCGCCGGCCGTCGCGGCAAAGGCGTCTTCCCAGTCCTCGGCCGGGAAACGATGGGTGATCACCGCGGCGATGTCGAGCCCGCTTTGGAGGAGGGCGGACATCTTGTACCAGGTCTCGAAGATCAACCGCCCGTAGATGCCTTTGACTACCAGTCCTTTGAAGATGACCTCGTTGAGATCGAGGGTGACCTCCTCGGGAGGGATGCCGAGGACCGCCACCCGTCCTCCATGGTTCATGACCGTCAGCATCTGATTGAACGCGGCGCCGCTTCCCGACATCTCCATGCCGATATCGAAGCCTTCTGTCATGCCCAGCTCGTCCATGACCTGCGAAAGCGATCCGGTGCGAGGATCGGCCACTCGATCCGCCCCCATTGCCTTCGCCATGTCGAGCCGGGCTGCAATCAGGTCGGTGACGACGATGAACCGGGCCCCGACATGACGGGATATCGCTGTCGCCATCACTCCGATCGGACCCGCCCCGGTGATGAGGACGTCTTCGCCAACGAGGTCAAACGAGAGCGCGGTGTGGGTGGCGTTCCCGAGGGGATCGAGGATGGCACCGACTTCATCGTCGATGTGGTCGGGGAGCGGGAAGACGTTGCCGGCGGGAAGGCTGAGATATTCGGCAAACGCTCCGGCCCGGGTGACTCCCAGTCCTACGTGGTTGTGACAGAAGTTGCGCCGCCCCGCTCGACAATTGCGGCAATGACCGCACGTTATGTGTCCCTCCCCGGAAACCCGCTGACCTACCTCGAGGCCGGCGACGCCGTCGCCGAGTTCGACGATCTCGCCCATGAACTCGTGTCCGATCGTCATAGGCGTCGGAATCGTCTTCTGCGACCACTCGTCCCAATGCCAGATGTGAAGGTCGGTACCGCAGATCGAGGTCTTGTGGACCTTGATCAGTACTTCCTGAGGCCCCGGTTCCGGCTTGGGGGCCTCTTCCATCCGGAGGCCGGGTTCGGGTTTGGCCTTGACCAGGGCCCTCACGGGACGACCCCGAGAGAGCGTCCGACCCTGACGAACGCATCAACCGCCAAGTCGATGTCGGCGTCGGTGTGCGAGGCCGACATTTGAGTCCTGATCCGAGCCTGTCCCTGTGGCACGACCGGGAAGGAAAAACCGACAACGTAGATTCCCTCTTCCAGGAGAAGGTTGGACATCTCGGTCGCTACCCGGGCATCTCCGAGCATTACCGGGATTATCGGGTGCCCACCCCCGGCCAGGGTGAATCCCGCCGAGGTCATCATCGACCTGAATCGGGTGGAGTTGGCCACCAGTTGCGCTCTGAGTTCGGCTCCTTGCTCGATCAGGTCGAGGGCTGTGATCGACCCGCCCGCGATCATCGGGGCGAGGCTGTTCGAAAAGAGATACGGCCGCGATCGCTGCCGGAGCCAGGCGGCGATCTCCTTGTTGGTGGACGTGTAGCCGCCGCTGGCGCCACCAAGCGCCTTGCCAAGGGTTCCGGTGAGGATGTCGATGCGACCTTCGGTCCCGGTCGCCTCGGGGGAGCCCCGACCGTGGCTACCGACGAACCCGACCGCATGCGAGTCGTCGACCATGACCATGGCGTGGTATTGCTCGGCCAGGTCGCAAATCGATGGGAGATCGGCGATCACACCGTCCATCGAGAACACCCCATCCGTTGCGATCAGCCGATAACGAGCATCTCCGGACTCCTTCAGGCAGTTCTCCAACTCGGTCATGTCGTTGTTGGCGTAGCGCAACCGCTTCGCCTTGGAGAGCCGGATCCCGTCGATGATCGAGGCGTGGTTCAGAGCATCCGAAATCACGACATCGTTCTCGTCCAACAGGGTCTCGAAGAGGCCGCCGTTGGCGTCGAAGCACGAGGAATAGAGGACTGTGTCCTCCATCCCGAGGAAACTCGAGATCCTGGCTTCGAGCGCAGTGTGAACATCCTGGGTACCACAGATGAAGCGAACCGACGCCATTCCGTAACCATGGTCGGCGGCTGCCCGGGCCGCAGCTTCCTCCAGCGCAGGGTGGTTGGCGAGCCCGAGATAGTTGTTGGCGCAGAGGTTGAGAACACTGCGGCCATCGGCGAGTTCGATATGAGCGCTCTGGGGAGAGGTGATGACGCGCTCGGTCTTGAAAAGCCCTTGCCGGCGAAGATCGGAGAGCCGGCTGGTCAGATCAGCCCGAAGTCCCGTTTCCATGGGCAGACGGTAACGGTTCCGACGGAAGCTGCGATAGTGGATGAGCTTGAGTTCTGCTCTCACAGAGGCGCATGGTTGACGTTCGCCACCGCCACAAGAGGAAACGCCATCCGCGATCCGCGATCCGCTATCCGCTAGAACCCGTCAGGGGTCAGATCGCGGCTTCAAGGTTCTGTCGACTCTGTTGCCCCGGGCGTCGACCCTGACGATCAATCTCGAACCGGTTCTGGCGGATCGCGGATAGCGCTCGCGGATCGCTTTCCTCTGCAAGCCACGGACGCGATCGACAGCGATGGCGAGGTGGTGTGGGCCTCGAAGATGAGTCCCCGGTCGGATCAGTCTGGCGATTCTGGACGACCGACTTAGAGCCTGTCCTCAGTCATGCCCTGAACGATCTCGGTGGCGTGGGCCAATTCTGCGGCGAGCGCGGTTCTCTCCTCTTTGCGGAGGTCGAGCGACAGCGCTTCGGACAGCGAACCTGTTGCTGCCGACCGATCATCAACACGCACTGCGAGTTCCGCCCGGTAAAGCAGCGCCCTGGCTCGGTCAAGCAGGGGAGCATCCCGAAACTTGGCAAGACCGTTGTCGAGAAGCCTGCGTGCGAACTCGTGGTCGCCCCGGGCGTCGCCCTGGCGAGCGGCGTTTTCGATCACCCGGGCCAAGCCTGAAGTTCTATCCTCGGCTTCGGCGTCCTCGGTATCTCCGTGCTTGGAGATGCGCAGCCAATTGCCGCCCGGGTCGACGACACTGAAGCCTCTGACCGTGCCCTCTCTCTTGCGCGGGCGCAAGATTCGGGGGATCCCCGCCGACGGCAGCTTGCCGTAGGCGGCCCGCAGGCCCGCGGCGAAGGCTTCGTACAACTCGTCGGCGTCCGGCACTACGACGATCACGGTGGCGTAGGACTGCTCAGGATCGAATCCGTCGATTGTGAAGAGGTGGACGTGAAAATCGTCCCTGGAGACGACGGCGTACGGATTCGGTCGCTGCTGGCGAAAAGTGCATACGAACCCGAGGGCCTCGTAGAAAGCAGTGGAAACCTCGAGGTCGCGACAGGGGAGGGCCGGATCGTTACTTCGTTGGCCATCAACTGGCGAGTGTAAGGAGTGGCACAGCGCCCCTCTGGCTAGTTGCCATATGCAGCGATAGAGGCGAACATACGTTCGATGCGGACCGACGCAACGATCCTCCACGCTGACCTCGACGCCTTCTATGCGTCGGTCGAGCAGAGAGACGATCCCCGGCTCCGGGGCCGTCCGGTCATCGTCGGCTCGGGCGTGGTGTTGGCGGCGAGTTATGAGGCCCGAGCATTCGGAGTGCGCGGTGCCATGGGAGGGGGCCTGGCACGGCGCCTGTGCCCTCAGGCGATCGTGGTCCAGCCCCGCATCTCGGCCTACTCGGAAGCGAGCGCGGCGGTCTTCGAAGTCTTCAAGGACACCACGCCACTGGTGGAAGGGCTTTCCATCGATGAGGCTTTCCTCGACGTCGGCGGGCTGAAACGAATCGCGGGAACGCCCACCGAGATCGCCATTCGGCTGCGGCAAAGAGTTCTTCAAGAGGTGGGCCTCCCCATCACCGTCGGGGTAGCCCGCACCAAGTTCCTCGCCAAGGTGGCGAGCGCGGTTGCCAAGCCCAACGGGCTGTTGGTGGTGCCGCCCGACGGTGAACTCGCTTTCCTGCACCCCCTCCCAGTGGAACGACTCTGGGGAGTCGGCGACGTGACCGCGGGCAAGCTCCATGATCGCGGCATCACGCTGGTGGGAGAAGTCGCCCGGCTACCCGAGTCGACCCTCGTGAAGATGCTCGGGCCGGCTTCGGGACGCCACCTCCATGCTCTCGCCCATAACCTCGATCCGCGGCCCGTGGTCGTGGGGAGGCGTCGCCGCTCGATAGGTTCCCAGCGTGCCCTCGGACGGAGCCCGAAGACCCCCCAGGACGTGGACACGATCCTGGTGGGACTCGTCGACCGGGTGACCCGCCGGTTGCGGACCGCCGGCCGGGTGGGGCGCACCGTGGTGTTGAGGCTGCGGTTCGACGACTTCACCCGGGCCACCCGATCTCATACCCTGCCCAGGGCGACCGCCCACACCGGGACGATCCTGGCGGCGGCCCAAGGCCTGTTAGCCACCGCCCTGCCGATGATCGAAGACCAGGGCCTCACCCTGGTCGGAATCGCCATCGCCAACCTCGATGACGACTCGGCTATTCAGCTAGAGCTGCCGTTTGATCGTCACAGCGGGCTGGCCCTCGATGCCGCGGTCGACCAGTTGCGGACCAGATTCGGTTCCGCAGCTGTGACCCGGGCGGTGCTCCTGGGGAAAGACCAGGGTCCGGCGGTCCCAATGCTTCCGGACTGACCCATCCCGGCCGGCTTCCAGCACCTGCGAGACCTCACGACGCGACGGGGCGAATCGAGGATCCCGAACGGGAATTGCGAGCCGCTCCGCTGTACGCGAACCGCGACAACGAGTGCCGGGGCGGTCTTTGGTCCGCCTGGTTACTCTTCACCGATGCCTGCGATCGCCCGCCTCACTCTGTTCGCTCTCGATTGTCCCGACCCCCAGGCCCTGGCCGCGTTCTATTCCGCGATCACAGGGTGGGAGATCGAAAGCGACAGTGGGGACTGGGTGCGGCTTCGCAACGACTCCGGGCCCACTCTGGCCTTCCAGCTGGCTCCGGATCATCAGCCGCCGGTGTGGCCGAGCGCCGACCGTCCCCAACAGGCGCACATCGATTTCGAGATGAAGGATCTCGATGAAGGTGAAAGGCAGGTTGTCGCGCTCGGTGCCCGCAAGGCCGAGGTTCAGCCCGGTGAGGACTTTCGAGTCTTTCTCGATCCGGCCGGGCACCCGTTCTGCCTGGTCCAGGAAGGTCACGAGTAGACCAGAACTAGATCTGGCCGGTGTTGGTGATCATCTCAATCTCAGCCAGATAGGCCGGATCTTCATAGCGAGACAAGGCGAAGGCTCCGGCGTACTCGGGCAGGTCGGTCCCGGTCACATACTTCGAGGCAAGCTCCCCGGCGGCGGCGGCCGCCATCACTCCGAACCCTGAGAACGCGCCGACGACGAACGCCCCATCGACGCCGAGCGGTCCGATGAGGGGACGATTTTCCCTGGTCTTCGTGTAATAGCCGCCATCAACCACGGGTTGGGGAAGCCGGTCGAGATAGACGCCGAGCCCGGGCACCATCGTGGTCAGCCCCTTCATCACCGCCTCGGGATAAACCGGGTCATCGGGCAAGGGCCAGGTCGGTTCTTGGATCATCCGGTGGTATTCCCACAGCGCCACCAACCAGTCCGAAGCGGGTCCGCCTTCCGGCCGGTAATGGCAGGCGGCAGGCATCGTTCCCAACAAGTCGGTCCTGCCCTCTGACCGGAGGGCCTCGGACTCCTCGTCCGACCACGTCAGGGTCTGAGGATCTGACCAGATGACCATGGGCGAGTGTCGCGGGATGACATGCTGGTGGTCGCGGAAGGCCGCTTTGATATGGACCTCCGAGAAAACCGGCAGCTCGACGTCGAGAAGTCTGCCGACGTCAGCCAGCATGGGGCCGGCGGCATTGACGAACATCGGCGCGGCGATCTCCTGGCCGCTGTCGAGTCGGACTCCGTCGATCGCTCCGCCGGTCACCTGGACTCGGCTCACCGACGCCCTCACGATTTCCAGACCGTGCGTCAGGGCTCGGTCGATCATCCAGGCGCCCAGCTGCTGGGCCGAGAACCACCCGGCTCGGCGGGCGTGCACCCCGCCAACCGCCTGCTCGGTCAAGAACGGGTAGAAGCGGCGAAGCTCATCGCCTTCGAGAAACAGGTCGGCTCCCTCGGGTAGACCCGGAGCTTCGGTGGGTCGGTACTCGGAGATGCCGGGATGGTGACGCAACTCGCCCGCTCCCAGTTTCGAGATCAGTGCTCCCTCTCTTGCCATGTCGCCGACGCGCCGCGGATCGCCGGTGACGTACAGGTAGCCCTGCCGGCTGAGGTGGAAAGCGTTGTCGCTCTCCCGGGCCATGTCCTCCAGCAGATCGATCGATCGGTTCATCAGCCCCACCATGGGCGCATTCGGCCACCAGTTGCGGTAGCACTCAGTCGACTTGTCGGACGTGAGCGTCAGCGGCGGTCGGGGATCCACCAGCACGACCTTCCGCACTCCGGCCTTCACCGCCAGGTGATAGGCGGTGGCGACACCGGCGATGCCGGCCCCGCAAACGACGACGTCCGCTTTCAACCGGTTGCTCCGCCTGAGACGGCCTGGAGAAAGGTGATTTGGGTCGGCTCGGCGAACGGAGTGCTGCGGTCGATGAGTCTGGTCTGGCTTCCGCCGACGAAGCAAAGGACATGTTGGCGGAGGTCTCCTTGCTCGTCGAAGAGGTGAACCCGCAGAGTGGGATGGCGTTCCAGAAGCCGGCTCAACGCCTCGCCCACGGATTCGGCCTCCAACTCGACCCGGCGGGTCGGCCCGACCGCCGGTTCGAGCAGCCTCGGAAGGGTGATCGTCACCCGCGCCATCAGATGACGGCGACGGTCAGAATCCTCGGGAACGAGAACGGCAGTTGCTCCCAGTGCTCGCCAACATCCGCGCTGATGTACACCTGGCCACTCGTGGTTCCGAAGGCCACGCTCCCATCTGCATCGATGTCCATGGCATTTCGAAGCACTCCCGTGAATTGCTCGGCGCCAGGCCAACCGCTGCCGGCGACGTTCCATGAATCGCCGCCATCGGTCGACCGATAGGCAGCCAATCGGCCGTCGACCGGAACCCGGTTCTCATCGGCTGCAAGGGGGACTACGAACAACGTGCCGCTGGCGTGATGTCGGCGCATCGTGAACCCGAATCGCGATGGAAGGCCGGTTTCGATTCGTACCCAGGTCTCCCCGCCGTCGAGCGTCCGGTAGACGCCCATGTGGTCTTGACGCCAGATCGAATCCGGGTTGGCGGGATCGGAGACGAGTCCGTGGACACACCAGAGGTTCACTCCGCTGCCGTCCTCGTCCGGAGTCCCGGTTGGAGTTACGCCCTGGTCGAACCGGCCAAAGCTTTTCCCTCCGTCATCGGAGCGGAATACGCCTACCGCCGAGATTCCGACCCAGATGCGATCTCCGTCCGTCAGGATGTGGTGAGCGCAGAGTCCCCCGAAACCGGGCTCCCAGGTTGGTCGGGACTCGTGCTCGTTGAGGGCAAGTACCGGCTCCCAGGTGATTCCCTGATCGTCGGAAGTGAACAGACCGGCCTGGTCGACCCCGGCCAAGACCCTCTCACCGGATGTGTGGAAGGTCCAGATCTGAGTGAGCTTGCGGTTGAGTTCGGCGGGGTAGGAAGGGCCGGTTTCGACCTGAACCCACTTGTCGAAGTCCTCGCTGCGATGAACCGAGGCTCCGAACCAGTTCGACCCCAGACCGGCCAGATAAGTCCCGTCCGGCGCTCGACCGAAAGCCGAGACCTTCCAGCCCGGGAATCGCGGCCCGTCGACCTTCCACCCGCCGTTCTTTTCCAGGAAGTAGGCGCCCTTCTCGGTGCCTATGGCAATTCTCTGCATACCCCCATCATGCCGCGTCAGGCTTGGGTGCGTCGGAGGGAAGCGGATCGGTCGCAGTTTGGAAGACGCTCGATGTGAGGAAGTGCTCGATACGGACGGCCAGGGCCCGGGTTCGAACCCCGCCCAGAATGTCGAACGCATGCTGGGCCCGGTGCACCGGCAGAAACTCGACGGGAGCGCCGGCGTTTCTCAGAGCTTGGACGAAGAATTCGGCCTCCGCGATGGGAACGAGAGAATCGCTCGTCCCGTGGATCACCAGGAACGGTGGTGCGTCCCCCCGCACCTGGTCGATGGGCGACGCTTCCCGATAACGATCGGGTGCGTCGGCCATCGCCGCCTTCATGACTCGATTCGGAATGAGCGGCCAATCGACCCGGGTGTTGTTGCGGTTGAAGAAGTCGTAGATGCCGTAAAGCACGACTGCCGCCTGCACCGAAGTGTCGGCCGACTCAAAACCCGACTGGTGGTCGCCATGGGACAGGACCGCGAGCGAGGCCAGGTGGGCGCCGGCCGAGCCTCCCGCCAGAGCAACTCGATCAGGGTCCAGCCAGAACCTCTCAGCACCGGAGGTCTTGACCCAATGCAGGGCCCGATTGACGCCGACCACATGGTCGGGAAACGTCGCGCGTGGCGACAAGGGATATCTGATCGTCACGACCACCCACCCCCGGGCCGCGAAGTGATGCACCACGGTACGGAAAACCCGGCGCGGATCGCCCCCGCCCCAGCTCCCACCGTGGACATAGACGAGGCAAGGGGCTCCAGCGTTGTTACCGCGGGGCTTGTAGACGTCGAGGGTCAAGCCGGGGCCGTACTCGATTTCGGCGATTCGTTCGATGCCCTCCGGGATGCGATAGGGCCAGCCGGTGATCTTCTCCCACCACGTTGCCGCCGCTCTCCCCGGACCGAGGGCGCGAGCCGACACCACCGCTCGCCGGATCAGCTCCAGCTGCAGCACCTGACTGATGGCGAGTATCAACATGCCGAGACGCCCGATCGGGAGAAAGTGGGCGCCGAGGACAGCGAACCCTCCACCCACGACGATCCGCAGGAGAAACCAGAACCAGGGAATCTCGGCCACGACCACGGCCGGAAGCCACAAAGCCGGAAACCGGGAAGAAGGTGGCGATGGTCGCCGGAGGGCGTTGATCGTCAAAAACAGCGCCAGGAACGCATAAACGAATAGAAATGCAGCAGTCATGGTTGCAACGAGGGCTGGAACAGTGTGGTGCGTCGTGCGTGGTGCGTGGTGCGTTTCAAATCACAACCTCGCAAGATTGGTCTGGCGGCTGGCGTCTTGACGCACCACGCAAACGCACCACGCAAAAACGCACCACGCACCACCCTCTTACTCATACGCGATCGCCTCCAGGATGTCCCTTTTCGCTGCCCTCCAGGCGGGGATGGCGGCCGCCACCACCCCAGCCAGCGCGGCTGCGACCAGGGCCAAGGCGACCTGATCCCACGGAATCGACAAGACCAGCACGTCATCGTCGAGGGCCGCAGTGACAGCCCAAGCGAAAAACAGCCCTAGTCCCATGCCGATCGTCGCTCCCAGCATTGCGATCAAGGCGGATTCCCACGTGATGGACCTTCCAAGCTGGCCGCGGCTCATTCCCACCGCTCGCAGCAGCCCGATCTCCCGGGTCCTTTCCAGGACCGAAAGTGAGAGGGTGTTGGTGATCCCGAATATGGCGATGACCACAGCCACCCCCAGGAGGCCGAAAACCAGCCGGACCAACTGATCGATCTGAGTCGACGCCTGTTGGCGAAACTCGGACTGGTCGAGGACCTCGGCACCCACGAACCCATTGCTGACTGCCTCGATCGCCGATCGCCCTTCCTCGACCGAGATCCCCTCGATGAGGTCGATGAATATCTGGTCATCGAACCGCTCGGTGAAGTTGGCGGCGAAGGTGTCGCGATCGACCATCAGTCCCGCTCCCAGCCCGCGTGCGTCGTACACCGCGGCCACGTTGAAGACCTGGTCGCCGCTCCGGGCGAAGCGGACGGTCAGTTCGTCGCCGACATGAAGTCCGAGCTGTTCGGCCAGGCCTCGACGAACCCCGATGCTGCCTGCCCCGATCTCCGTTATTGCCCCTTCGATGACGGTGAAGCTGACGAGTTCTTCCAGGGTCGCGGGGTCGACTCCGATCAAGAATCGAATCTCGTCTCCTACCTCGACCTGGCCCCCCCGAACCGCCGACGCCAGCTCGACCTCAGGTAGTTCGGCCACCTGAATCGCGATCTCGGGGGAAAGGCGGCTGCCTCCGAATCCGGCCGGCGAAATGACCAGGTCGGCCTGGAATCGCTCCTCCAGCAAGATGGAGGCAGTCGTCTTGAGCGAGTCGGCCAGGACCAGGGTCAGGCCGACCAGGGCCAGGCCCACCATCAGCGCCGAGGCGGTTGCCGCGGTCCGTCGCGGACTCCGTCCGGCGTTGTCGACGGCCAGCCTTCCCGGGAGGCCGGCTGCTGTGATGGGCGCACCGATGAAAGCGGTGAGAGGTCTGGCCACAACCGCTAACAGCGACGCGACCCCGATGAAGATCAACCCGGCCCCGGCTCCGACCAGGGCGATGTCGGGAATGGTCTGATTCTCACGTTCGAGCACCAATCCGAGGGTCATGATGACGATGCCAAGGCCGACGATGGCGAGCCCGATCAAGGCTCGGCGTCGCAACAGCCCCTTCGATTCGGGAGCCTGAACCTTTCTGAGGGCGGCCACCGGGGGGATCCGCGACGCCGACCTCGCCGGCAGCACGGCCGACACGACGGTGATGACGACTCCGGTGGCAAGTCCGATCAGGACCGTTCGCCCGGCCAGTTGCAACGGAGCCGAAGGAAGGGCACCACCGAAGGCGAGGAGTCGTCGGATCAACTGAGCCAGGAGAACCCCCAGGCCGAGTCCCGCCACCGACGCGATCACAGCCACGATGGCGGCCTCCCCCAGGACCATCCCGATCACCTGGCGACGCGAGGCCCCCACCGCTCGGAGCATCGCCAGTTCCTGGGTCCTCTGGGCGACGATGATGCGGAAAGTGTTCTGGATGAGAAACGCCGCGACGAACACGGTGACGCCGGCGAAGACGAGAAGGAACGTATTGAGGAAGCCGAGCGCGTCTTTGAAGGTTGCAAGCTGCTCCTCGGCCGCGCTTTGAGCTGTCACCGCCTCGACGCCCTCGGGCAGGACCGACACGATGCGCCTGATCATCTCATCGAGGGAGGTCTGGTCGTCCGTCTGGACCTCGATGCTGAGAATCTGGTTGGGAAGGTCCAACAACTCCTGGGCAGTGCCCAACGGCACGTAGATCGTGGCCGATCCGCCGAAGCTGTCGAATCCCTCGAGCCCGGCGGTGCCGGTGATCGTGTAGGTCGTCGGGTCTCCGACCCCCACCACCTGGATTTCGTCCCCGATCGCGACCTGGTAGCGCTCCGCCGTCGCCGGATCCAGAGCCGCCTCCTCCGGTCCTTGCGGCTGTTGGCCTGACCGAACTTCGAAGGTCGAAACCAGGCTCGGCCAGCTGACGACGAACGAAGGCGCTTGCCCGTTCTGGACCGGATCGCCATCGATGGCGATCTGGGCGAACCCGAAGAGGCTTCCGGCCGCCGCCTCCACCCCATCCACGGAGAGGATCTGTTCGACCAAACCATCGTCGAGGGGCTCACCCTGGGTGAGCGACAGGTCGTCGTCGACGATCGACCGCACCTGGACGTCAAATCCGGTGAGACTGGCACCGAACAAATCGTCGAAAGCCTGATCGAGGCTATCGGTGAACATGAAACTGGCGGCTACCAGACCCACTCCCAGGGCAATCGCCAGGGCGGTCAGACCGAAGCGCAGGCGGTGGCCCACCAGGCCTCGCCAGGTCGCCCGAAACATCAGAAACTGACCATCAGACTTGGCGGCGATCAGGGATCAAGGCGCTTGACCCGATCGAGGATCCGGTCGGCGGTCGGAGCCAGCAACTCATCGACGACGCGGCCGTCGGCCAGGAAAATGGCGCGGTCGGCAAACGCCGCCGCATTGGCGTCGTGGGTGACCATGACGATCGTCTGGCCGAATTCGTCGACTGCGCGGCGCAGGAACTCGAGCAATTGATGTCCCGAACGGGAGTCGAGGTTGCCGGAAGGCTCGTCGGCGAAGACGATGTCCGGTCTGGTGATCAGCGCCCGGGCGGCCGCGACTCTTTGCTGCTGGCCGCCGGACAACTGGCTGGGCCGATGGGTGAGACGATCGCTCAGGTGGAGCG
>DATEEG010000097.1:0-8057 GCA_035281305.1 Acidimicrobiia bacterium
GGTTGCGATCAAGGTTCTCCACGCCCAGTTCTCCAACGACGAGGCCTTCGTCAAGCGCTTTCGGCGAGAGGCACAGGCCGCCGCCAACCTGGCAAATCCCAACATCGTGGGCGTCTACGACTGGGGCCAGGCGGGAAATACGTATTTCATCGTCATGGAACTCGTCGATGGGCGCAGCCTTCGAGACGTCCTCCGCAGCGAAGGCGCTCTGCTCCCGCGTCGGGCCGCCGAGATCGGAGCCGAGGTGGCGTCTGCGCTTGCCGCCGCCCACCGGGCTGGCCTCGTCCACCGCGACGTCAAGCCCGGCAACATTCTCCTCGCCACAGACGGGACGGTGAAGGTCACCGACTTCGGGATTGCCCGTGCCTGGGACGACTCTCAAGAACTGACCAAGACCGGGGCCGTAATCGGAACGGCAACCTACTTCAGCCCCGAGCAGGCACAGGGCACGCCCGCTGACGAACGGTCCGACGTCTACTCACTGGGAGTTGTGATGTACGAGATGCTGGCCGGGCGACCGCCCTTCCAGGGTGACAGTCCGGTGGCTGTTGCATATCAGCACGTGTCGTCCAGCGCTCCCCCACCCTCGACCCTCAACAACGACGTGCCTCCGGAACTCGATGCGGTGGTCGCTCGCGCTTTGCAGAAAGACCCGACTTTCCGCTATCAGACCGCTGACGAATTCAAGGCCGATCTGACTCGCATCCTGGCCGGTCAAGCGCCGAACGTTCCGACCGCGGCCGTACCGGCACCCCTACCCGCCAGGGCCATGGAGGCCGCGGCGACAACCCGGGTAATGGCCCACCCGACGTCGCCGTCCCCGAACACCCAGACGATCCCCACCCTCCCGGATCGCAGCCCCTCCCAGATCCCGTTCATTCTCACCGCGTTCGGGCTCCTTACCCTCCTGGCCCTGCTGGTGTTCCTGGTGTTTCGCCTCGCTTCGAACGAGCCCGAACCGGTCGCTGAGCTAATCGCAGTTCCCAACGTGGTCGGCATGACCGAGGGCGAGGCCCTGGTCCTGCTCCAACAGGAGGGTTTCAGCGTCGATCTGCGTTTTCAATCTTCGGAGGAGGTGCCGGAAGGGATTGTCATCAGCACGACACCTCCGGCAGGGACCGAACTCCGCCCGAGCGAACTCGTGCTCGTCTACGTCTCGGGGGGGACCGAACCGGTCCTGGTCCCCAACGTCATCGGCATGCCGCAGGAGGATGCCGAAGCAACCATCGAAGGGGCCGGCCTCGCCGTCGGAACCGTGACCACGCGCCCGGACACCGACGCGCCCGCCGGCGAGGTGATCGAACAGGCACCCCTCTCGGGAGTTGAGCTGCCTCCCGGGACCGCCATCGATCTCGTCGTCTCCGAGGGTCCGGAGGAGTTCGAACTTCCCGACCTGGCAAACATCGAAGACAACGAGGCCTTCCAGCAACTCGCCGACCTCGGCCTGCGACCGGCGCAGCGGCTCGAGGCCTCCGAAACCGTGGCCGAGGGCATCGTGATCCGAACCGAACCAGGGGCCGGCACTTTGGTGATGCCGGACTCCACCGTGACTTTGGTGATTTCCTCTGGGGCACCGTCGGTCGTCGTGCCCGACGTATTCGGAGCTTCCGTTGAGGGCGCTACCGCCCAGCTCAACGCGGTCGGCCTCGCCGCCCAGGTCGCGTCGCAAACGGTTTCGGTCGACGATCCGGCTCTCGATCAGCGGGTGGTCATGCAGACTCCGGCGGCGGGGGCATCAGTCGACGCCGGCAGCACGGTCACTATCACGATCGGGGTTTACACGCCACCTCCGACAACCACCACCGACACGACCGCTCCTACGACCACCACCACGACCTAGACAACGTCACTCACTCCGCAGGAAGTTGGCGAGCAGCTTCTTCCCTTCGGTGGTCATGACGCTTTCGGGATGGAATTGGACTCCGGCCACCGGGTCGCTTCGATGCCTGATCCCCTGGATGACCCCGTCCTCGCTCCAGGCGCAAGGCTCGAGATCGTCGGGAAGCGTCACCGCCGCCAGGGAGTGGTACCGGGTCGCCGTGAACGGGTTCTCCAGCCCTTCGAAAACGCCCTGGCCGTCGTGGCGCACGCTCGAGGTCTTGCCATGGCGGGGTTCCGGAGCGAGATCGACCTTTCCGCCATAGGCAACGGCGATGGCCTGATGTCCGAGACACACCCCGAGAGTTGGGACCTTTGCTCCAAAGCGCTCGATGAATTGAATCGAGTAGCCGGCATCCTCGGGAGTACCCGGTCCGGGCGAGATCACGAGCCGTTGGAACGGAACCTCGCTCGCTTCCTCCGGGGTCATCTTGTCGTTGCGGACGACCAGCGGATCAGCCCCGAGTTCACCCAGATACTGCACCAGGTTGTAGGTGAATGAGTCGTAGTTGTCGAGAACGAGGACGAGCATGGAGAGCAGACGGTAGACGGAAGGCGGAAGGCGGAAGGCGGAAGACGGAAGACGGAAGACGGAAGACCGAAGACGCCAGACGCCAGACGCCAGACGGCAGACGCCAAAATTACACGTACGTAGTTATCCATGGTCTGTGGATAAGTCTGTGGATTGCCCAGAAGGGGCCAAGCCGCCTTCTAACGCTCTAGTCTCTGGCCACCCATGCCTGAGTCCAAGCGACGAAAGACCAAGAAGCCTGCTCGAGCTCGTGTCGCGACACCATCGGCAGTAGCAGTCGCTAAAGCCAAGGGGCCGAGTCCAACTTGGTATGTCATCCTGATGGCGGGTCTCATGGGAGTCGGAGTGCTGGGCGTCATCGCCCGCTTCGTTTTCCAGCTTCCCCAATACTGGCTTTTTGGTGGCCTCATTGCGATCGCCGCCGGCTTCTTGATGACCACCAACTACCGCTGACCTTCTGGCGTCTGGCGTCTGGTCCTCAGGCTTCGACCATTTCCTCGCGGCAGTGTTTGGGCGGGACCAACTCGGAGAGGTTGGCCGTTCGCATGGTGATCTCAGCCCCACACACGGTGCAGCGGAAGTCCTGATCGACCTCGACGATGTCGGTCGGATCTACCTCCGGTGGAGGGTTGGCGATCAGCCGCAGCCCCCAGATGGCGACCCGCCAGATGGAAATACCGAGGATTACGGCAATGATGATGTCTAATGCACCCATCAGAGTGGTGGGTGGTGAGCGGTGGGTGGTGAGTGGGCTATCGACTCATCACCCATACCTCACCTGCCTCGTCCTTTCACTGCCTAATCCGCTCGATGCCTAGATTCGTTCGATAATCGTGGCGTTGGCCATACCGCCGCCCTCGCACATGGTCTGCAGTCCATAACGACCGCCGGTGCGCTCCAATTCGTGAACCATGGTGGTGAGAAGACGGGCACCGGACGCACCGAGAGGATGCCCGAGGGCGATGGCCCCGCCATTCACATTGGTCCGGGCCCAGAGGTCGGCGGGATCGGCCCCTCCGTGCTCGGCCAGCCACGCAGACACGACGGCTGCAAAGGCCTCGTTGATCTCAACCAGGTCGATCTGGTCCATCGTCAGTCCGGATCGCTCCAGGACTTTGCTCGTGGCCGGAATCGGCCCGGTGAGCATGATGACCGGATCGACCCCGGCCAACGCAAAGGACACGAAGCGAGCCCGCGGCCTCAAGCCCAGTTCGGTCGCTTTTTCTTCGCTCATGATGAGCACCGCTGCCGCCCCGTCTGAAATCTGAGACGAGTTGCCGGCGGTCACGAGCCCGTCGATCTTGAAGGCCGGCTGCAGCGTCGCCAGCTTCTCTAACGAGGTCTCCCAACGGATCCCCTCGTCCTTGCGAACCTCCTCGGCCCCCGAATCCCCGTTGACGGTCACGGGAACGATCTGAGAGTCAAACCGGCCTTCCTCGGTGGCGGTGGCGGCTCGTCGATGGGAATCGAGGGCGATCTGATCGAGCTGGGCGCGCGATAGTCCCCACTTTTCGCAGATCATCTCGGCCGACAGTCCTTGCGGCACCAGGCCATGGCTGTAGCGCTCGAGCATGAGAGGGCCGAATGGCATGCCCGGGCCCTGCTGGGCGGTGATGCCCATCGGGATCCTGGTCATCGACTCGATGCCGGCGGCGATGACCACGTCGTATGCCCCGGCCATCACCCCTTGCGCGGCGAAGTGGGCGGCCTGCTGGGACGACCCGCACTGTCGATCGATCGTGGTGCCGACTACCTCTTCGGGAAAACCGGCCGCCAGGGCGGCGTTGCGAGCGATGTTGAGACCTTGCTCACCGGTCTGGGAGACGCACCCCATGATCACGTCGTCGACCAACCCCGGGTCGATGCCGGTGCGGTCGATCAAGCCCTTCAGGGGAATCGACGCCAGATCGACGGCATGGATGTCCTTGAACTTCCCGTTCCGCTTGGCCACCGGGGTCCTGACCGCATCGACGATCACAGCATTGGCCATTGATACCTCCGTGAAGCGAACCCTAACGTTATACCCGGGTGTCAACCCCGTGGCCGGTCCGGCGATTCCGGGATCGCTGCCGCTCGGATTGATGAGATTGAGGAGACCTGTGACATGACGGATCAGTCCGGAAGGTTCCACCTGGCGCAAATCAACATCGGTCGCCTCCGAGCAGAGACGGACGATCCGATGATCGCCGAATTCATGGCGGCCCTGGATCGGATCAACGCCCTGGCCGAGCGAAGCCCCGGGTTCGTATGGCGCTTCATGACCGAGGACGGGAACGCGACCGCCGTGCGACCCTTCGAGGACGAGTTGCTACTCATCAACATGTCGGTCTGGGAGTCGGTCGAGTCGCTGGGCGACTACGTCTACCGCTCGGACCACACCTCTTACCTTCGACGGAGGAGGGAATGGTTCGAGCGAATCGAGGAGGCGATCTTTGCTTTGTGGTGGGTCCCGGCCGGGCATCGCCCCACCGTGGCCGAGGGTATCGAAGCCATCGAACGTCTGCGGGTCCACGGACCCACCCCGCAGGCCTTCACCTTCCGCTGGCCATTTTCCCAACCCACTGACGACCTGGCCAGCCTCGATCTGGAGGGCGATGCCCGTAACGAGTGCTGGGTCTAGGGCGAGGCCTTACCGATCGCCTCCCGCCTGAGCGCGAATCGCCAGGCCGCTGAGAACGGTTTCGATCACTTGTCCGTAGATCTCTTCAGCGGCCGCCGGTTCGTTGACCAGCCAACCGGGCAGTGGAGTTCGCACCGAGTGGGTGAGTTCCAGGCTCAATTCGCCATGCAAGGCGGACCAAATCAGATAGGAGACCAGCACCGGTTCGCCCACACCACCCATCGATTCGTGGATGAAGGCTTCAACCCGTTCGACCAATAGGTGGAAGGTCGTTTGCAATCCGTCCTGGCGCGATTCGAGGGTTGGGTCGAAGCCGGGCAACGGACGTTCGAACATGAACCCGTACAGGCCGGGGTTGTCGAGGGCGAACCGGCGATAAGCGAAGCCCAGCGCGGTTATGTCCTGAACGCTCGACGGCGAGACCGGCACTTTCTCGAGTTCGCGTCTCAGGCGTTCGAACCCGCGGCGATAAAGGGCCTCGAGGATCTTGGCCTTGCAGCCAAATCGGCTGTAGACCGCCATGGTCGAGATCCCGGCCCGAGCAGCAATGGCCCGAACCGTCATGGCGCCGGGGCCTTCCCTCTCGAGGACGTCGTGCGCCGCTTGGAGAAGATCCTCCGTGATGCGCTCGGTTTCGACCCGGGTCGTGGTTGTCAACGCTTCAGTCCCGTGTTATAACGTCTGTTATTACCATCGTTATGGGAGAGACTAACACCCCTCGAAGACCGGGAAGTCGCTACAGCGGCCGCCGCACCAACCTCGCTCTGCTCACGCTGTTGTTGGCCGCATTCACCACGGGTTTGATCGGCCAGGCCATCGGAACCCGGACCCCGGGCAATGTCATCGTTGCCCTGCACGGTGCCGTAGGTCTGTCGGTTCTGCTGCTCGCACCGTGGAAGACACGAGTTGCCCAACGAGGTCTGGCCCGGCGCAACGGAAAGCGGGCTCTGTCCCTGGTCTTGGCGGCCCTGGCGACGATCGTGCTGGCCACCGGGATCATCCACACAACCGGCGCAGTGCGACACATCGGCCCGTTCACGGTGCTGTGGGTTCATGTCGCCACTGCCCTGCTTCTCATCCCGCTGCTCGCGTGGCACTACTTCGCTCGCAAGACCGCTCCCCGCTCAACCGACCTGACGCGGAGGAACCTCCTCCGTCTAGGCGGTCTGACGTCGCTGGCCGGTGTCCTCTGGCTGGGAGCCGATCGTTCGATCGCTCTCACTCAGCTTCGGGGTTCGAGTCGAAGGTTCAGCGGGTCCCACGAGCGTTCTTCCTTCGTTCCGGCGGGAATCCCGGTTACGTCGTGGTTGGACGATCGGACGCCCAGTATCGATCCCAGTTCTTGGCGGCTCACGATCGATCAAGGCTCTGGTTCGAGGCGGATGACGCTGGCCGAACTGACCGCGATGGCAGGTGAAGAAGTCGAGGCCGACCTCGACTGCACCAGCGGCTGGTACACCCGCCAGATCTGGAACGGAGTTCGCCTCGACCAGGTGATCGACCCCAGCTCGATCGACGAGGGTTCCCGGAGCATCGGAGTCTGGTCGTCCACGGGCTATGCCCGCCGCTTTCCCGTCGATAACCTCGAGCGACTATGGCTGGTCACAGGGGTGGGCGGAAAACCGTTAGCCGCCGGCAATGGCTTCCCCGCCAGGCTCGTCGCCCCTGACCGTCGCGGCTTCTGGTGGGTCAAGTGGGTGGTCCGGATCGAAACCTCGCCGATCCCCTGGTGGATCCAACTCCCCTATCCGGCAACGTGAGCAGTGCCGACAACCTGAGATCACTTATGAATCTGCCGCGTGCGGACCTGTGGTG
The DNA here is from genome assembly GCA_035281305.1 of Acidimicrobiia bacterium. Taxonomy (GTDB): domain Bacteria; phylum Actinomycetota; class Acidimicrobiia; order Spongiisociales; family ZC4RG35; genus DATEEG01. Next base: position 6,846 of record DATEEG010000097.1, read on the forward strand.
GAGACGATGGGACTTGAACCCACGACTTCCTGCTTGCAAAGCAGGCGCTCTGCCGGGCTGAGCTACGTCCCCGGGATGGGTTGGAAACGCGGTTGGAAACCGTCGAAACCGGCCCGTTGGACACAGATTAGGTGTGGTGACAGCGCATAACTACCGCCGGAACCCCGTCGGGGAGGCCCAGAACGCCCGATCTGCCGCGGCCAGTCGCCCTTCAGCAACATAGATCCTGAAGGCGTGGACCACCTGTCCGCTCGGATATCAGAGGCCGTAGTCGAGGGAACCGTTCTTGTGACGCTTCACCACCCCGGCGGTAGGTCAACCGTCACAAGAACCATCAGACCTTCTCACCCTTTTCTTAAGGGGTCCTCAGCTGCCTCAGAAACCTGGGTGTTTGTCTGGCGGGGTGCCGCACCAAGGAGCTCCCTCAATGACATTCACTTTCCGTCGCCAGCTGTCGATCGGGGTCGCCGCTCTGCTGTTGGTCAGCGCCTGCGGCGGTATGGCCGCCGACGACGGCAGGTTGGCCACTCTTGAGAGTGGCGATTCCGACGAGACCACGACAACCACCGCCGCTGCCACGGAGGCGGACGCCGAGGAGGCGGCGCTGGAGTTCTCTCAGTGCATGCGTGACAATGGAGTGCCCGACTTTCCCGACCCGAGTTTTTCGGAAGGCGGCGGCGGAATCACCGTGGTCGGACCGGACGGCCAAGGCCCCGGATTCGATCCGCAGTCCGACGAGGTGCAGGCAGCATTCGAAGTCTGCGGGGACCTTCTCGAAGGGGCGGCCTTCGGGCCTGGTGGTGGCAACTTCGATCCCACTGAACTCCAGGACAACCTCTTGGCGATGGCCGAGTGCCTGCGGGGCCAGGGCCTAGACGTGGACGACCCCGACCTTTCCAACTTTGGACCAGCGGCCGGCGGCCCTCCCCCCACCGCCGAAGAGAGCGAATCCGAAGCCGGTGAAGGCCCGGAAGTGCGGGCGGTCCCGATCTTCGGAGATCTCGATATGGACGACCCTGACGTGCAGGCGGCCATGGAGGTCTGTCAGGGAGAGATCGGCTTCGGCTTTCGGACGGACGCTGTCACCGAGGACGGTGAGGGCTGATGGACGATCGACCCCAAGTACTGGAAAACCAGCCAACGGGAGATGAGGCTCACAACTCAAGGCCCCAGGATTCACGGCCGGTGGGGGCCACCCCGACCCTTCCGACG
>DATEEG010000098.1:0-2466 GCA_035281305.1 Acidimicrobiia bacterium
GGTCGAACTCGCGATCACAAACCTGCGGCGATTTCCGGCATTCAACCTCACGGTGGCGGACGGGGTGGGTGGCCTCGGCACTGCCCGGTTCGCAATCGGTCACTTACGCCGCCAGGAGCCGGCGGCGGCTTCTTACCGAATCGTCTGCCGGCCGCGCGGGGTCTACCAGGTCGGCCCCACCCGCGTCAGAGTCGGTGACCCCCTCGGACTGGCCACGACGGAGTCCGAGACCGGCGACGTCGATCAGCTAATCGTGTATCCCGCTACGGAGTCGTTGGCGGGCTATCCCTACGTCCGCGGCCGCGATCCGTCGCAGATGGCGAGCAGGCCGGAGCAGAGCCAGCGAGGCGGCGAGGACTTCTTCACCCTGCGCAGCTATCGGAGCGGTGACGACCTCAGACGGGTGCACTGGCCGAGTTCGGCCAAGCTCGACGAGTTGATGATTCGCCAGATGGAGAATCCCTGGCAATCGCGGGCGTTGATCTTCTTCGACGTCAGGGAACGCTCCCATCCGGACCACGAGACTTTCGAGAAGGCCGTCAAGGGGACGGCCTCGGTCGTGAAACATCTGGCGGCCGGTGGTTTCGCCGCCGATTTGTGGCTCGGACGGGAGTTGCTGGATGTCACTGCCTACACCGCGGCGATGGAGGCCCTGGCCCGGGTCCAGACAGTCGCCGCCGTCGACATCAAGGGTGTGGCCAGCCGCCTGCGCCAAGCGGGGCGAGGCGGAGCGCTCGTCCTGGTGACGGGCTCACCCGACGAAGACCTCCTGGCGGTACATCGCCACCTTGCATCCCAACACCGGGTGACAATTCTTCTGGCAGCATCCTCCGCTCCCAATTCCCTGATCCCGGCCTTCCAACGGCTCGGAGCCAAGACGGTCATCACCGGTCCCGATCCGAACTGGGCCCCGGCGTGGAATCAAGCGATGGGAAGAACATGGCTCTCCGCCTCGGCTGGCTAGCAGCGCTGGGGGCGATCACCCTGGCCCTCGCCCGGCTGGAGAGGCTCCTCGCGATCGATCCCGGCTCGCGGGGTTGGGTGCCGGTTCTGGTGGCGGCGTCGGTTATCGGCTGCGTCGTCACAGCGGCGGCCCTCGCGGCCGGAGCCAAGCCCTGGATGTTGATTCCGCTCAACGTGATCGGGGGCGGCCTGGCGGTGGCACGGGTCGCAGCGGGATCGACGATGAGGTTCGGGATCATCCCCGGCCCGGAAACCCGGGGAGCCCTCGCCGACGAGATCGGAGTCGCCCTCGAGCTGATTCGATTCGGGTCGGCGCCGGTGATCGCAGCTAGCGGCCTGGTGGCAGTACTCGCCGGCACCTTCTGGTTGCTGGGTGCCCTCACCGCATACGGGGCCGTCAGGCGCCGCCCGCTTCTCATGGTCGTTCCCACTCTTGGCTTCTACCTGGTTCTGGCCACTCTCGACCGGCGGCCTCCAGAGTGGTGGTGGCCGGTCCTCATGGCCGCCTGCGGGGCGGCAGCTCTGCTGGCAGCCTCGGACCGTGGACCGACTGGCCGGGTTCGCTCGATGAGATCAGGGCACCTCGTCCCCACCAGGGGACGGCTCCTTCCCCTCATCACCCTGGGCGTAATAGCTCTGTCGGCCGGAGGTGCGGCCCGGGTCTTTGCCGCGACGGTGCCCGAAGCGGGGCTGGTCTCCTGGCGAAGTGCGACCGGATTCGGAAGCGGACTCTTCGGCGGCGTTTCTTACGACCTCTTTGCCGACATGCAACAGGATCTGGCAGCACAGAGTGACGAACTTCTCTTCGTGGCCCGGGTCAGCCAGTCCCCCATCCCTAACTCGGAGCTCTACTGGAAGTTCATCAATCTCGACGCCTACGACGGAGGGTTGTGGACCTACACCGCCCACGGAGTCTCGAGGCCCCAATCCGAGAGCGACTGGGAAGCCGAGGACCTGGCTTTCATCGGATCGACGGTGAGGGTCGAGAGCGTGGTGCAGATTGTTTCCTTGCGCCTGGGGGTGCTTCCTGTGCTCTATTCGCCGCGAAGCCTCACGACCGCCGACGACCTCCTGGCCCGGAGCTACCGGGTGTCGGAGGACGGGTCGGTCTTTACCGACGCTCGAACACGGGAAGAGTTGCTGTATCAGGTCATCTCCGACATTCCATCCATGGACCTGGCGGTCGTTGCCTCGTCAGGAGGCACTCTCTCCCCGATCTTCGAGAACGCCCGAGCAGCGGGCGAATTCTCGGTGGAACCCGCATCCGTGCAAGCGCCGCTGCCGTCCGCCAGAGTGCGAGACTTCTATACCGAGTTGCCCGACGACTTCCCCGATGAAATCCAGGAGCTGGCGCGTCAGATCACCGCTCAAACCAGCACCGCCTTCGAACGAGCGTCAGTCCTCGAGCTCTACTTTCGGGAAAGGGGAGGCTTCGTCTACGACGCCTCCGCTTCCACCGGCTCCTCATCTCTCGACATTGCGGCTTGGCTCACTGACGTCGAG
>DATEEG010000099.1:0-4523 GCA_035281305.1 Acidimicrobiia bacterium
ACGGAGCGCTGCTTCCTGCGACGAGGCGGCGGCGAGGGTGTGGCCGGTCTTGTCGTCGATGACCTGTGCGTAGAGGTAGCGGTTGCTCCGGAACACCGCCAGGCGAGGGCGCGAGGAAGTGCCGACGACGGCCTTGCGCACCCGAACGTGACGGCGGCGACGTGCCTCGAGTCGATTCTTCATCTCTTCCCTGCTTTTCCGGCTTTGCGCCGCACCTGTTCGTTCAGGTGCCGCACGCCTTTGCCTTTGTAAGGCTCTGGTGGCCGCAGTTTGCGGATGTCGGCCGCGACCTGGCCGACCTGCTCTTTGTCCACCCCGGAAACGATGATGCGGGTTGGCTCGGGCACTTCGAAGGTGATCCCCTCGGGGGCATCCACCGAGACGGGATGGCTGAAACCGAGCTGCAACTCGATGGTCGAACCCTTCAAGGTGGCGCGGTATCCGACCCCGACGATCTGGAGTTCGCGGCGGAAGCCTTCGGCGACACCCTGCACCATGTTTGCCAGGAGCGCCCGCGATAGCCCATGCAACGCGCGGTTGTCGCGCTGGTCGTCGGGACGCGTCACCGTCAGAACGGTGCCGGCGTCGTCGGTCTTCTCCATCGAAAACACCATGTTCTCGGGAAACACCCGCTCGAGGCGTCCCTTCGGCCCTTTGACATCGACGCGGACTCCGTCGACGGTCACTTCGACCCCCGATGGAACCGGTATCGGCTTCTTGCCTATGCGGCTCATTTCACCAAACCTCACACAGGACTTCGCCGCCCAGTTTGCGGCGACGGGCCTCCCGGTCAGGGAGGAGACCCTGAGAGGTAGACACCACGGCGACCCCGAGGCCGCCCTGGACCCGCGGCAGGGCATCGGCGGGACGGTAGACCCGGTGACCGGGTCGGGAGATCCGCTTGAGGCCGGAGATGGCAGGTGCCCGGCGGGGGCCGTAGCGCAGGAAGACGGTCAGGTTCGACTTGACCGCTTCCGAGGCAACCTCGAATCGATCGATGTATCCCTCCGACGCGAGGATTCGGGCCACCCCTTCCCGCAGATGGGAGGTCGGCATCGTCACCTTGTCGTGACCCACGGCCACGGCGTTGCGGATGCGGGTGAGCATGTCGGCAATAGGGTCGGTGAGCATCTACCAGGACGCCTTTCTGATACCGGGCAATTCGCCTCGCTGAGCGAGTTGGCGAACGCAGATACGGCACATTCCAAAGTCGCGCAGGTAGGCCCGGGCCCGCCCGCAGCGTTGGCAGCGGGTGTAGCCGCGCACCTTGAACTTGGGTTTGCGATTGGCCTTGATGATCATCGATTTCTTAGCCACAAGTTCTCCTAGGCACGCACTTCTTGCTTGCGGAACGGGAAGCCAAAAGCCTCGAGCAGGGCTTTGGCATGCTGATCGTCGGTGGCAGTCGTGCAGATGGTGATGTCCATGCCTCGCACCGACTGAACCCGATCGAAATCGATCTCGGGGAAGATGAGTTGCTCGGTCACCCCGAAGCTGTAGTTGCCGCGGCCGTCGAAAGCGCGCGGATTCAGTCCCCGGAAGTCCCGAATACGGGGAATGGCGACAGCCAGCAGGCGGTCGAAGAACTCCCACATGCGGTTGCCTCGCATCGTCACCGAGGCGCCCACCGGCATTCCCTCGCGCACCTTGAAGCCGGCGATCGACTTGCGAGCCTTGTTCAGACGCGGCTTTTGTCCGGTGATGAGAGAGAGTTCGTCGAAGGCCGACTCGATCGCCTTGCGGTCGCCGACGGCCTCGCCTACTCCCATGTTGACCACGATCTTCTCGAGACGGGGAACTTCCATCGCGTTGGCGATGGAGAGTTGCTCCTTGAGGGCCGGACCGACCTTTTCGAGATAGATCACCTTCAGACGGGGCACGGGGCCGGCAGCCGAAACCGAACGGGCCGTCGGCTCCGCCACAGGTTCGGCCGGAAGGGCACCAGGCTCCCCGTCCAAAACAGCCGGTTCGGTCGAAGTGTCAGGAGTGGTCATAGGTCATTCCCGCAGCGGCGGCAGATCCGGTGCTTGCCGTTGGCGTCGAAGCGATAGCCGATTCGAGTCGGCCTGTCGCACTCTTCGCAGAAGATCATGACGTTGGACACGTGGACCGGCATGTCCTTATCGATGACACCGCCTTGCATTGTCTGGCCACGTGGCCGCTGGTGCTTCTTGGCTGTGTTGACACCTTCGACGATTACCTGGTCCTTCTTGCGGATGACCTTCGAGATGCGCGACTCTTTGCCGGCATCCTTGCCGGAGATCACAATCACCTTGTCGCCGGCGCGAAGCTTCATCACAACACCTCCGGCGCCAGCGAGACGATCCGCATGAACCGCTTGTCGCGCAGTTCCCGTGCGACCGGCCCGAAAATGCGGGTGCCCCGGGGCTGCCGGTTGGCGTCGATGATCACGCAGGCGTTGTCGTCGAAACGGATATAGGTCCCGTCGGCCCGGCGGGCGGCCTTGCGAGTTCGCACCACCACGGCTTTCACGACTTCGCCCTTCTTGACGGTCCCGTTGGGAATGGCGTCCTTGACGGCGCAGACGATCACATCACCAATGCCGGCGTAACGCCGGGTCGAGCCGCCGAGCACCCTTATACAGAGCACCTCGCGGGCACCCGAGTTGTCGGCGACTTTGAGCCGGCTTTCCTGCTGGATCATCGTGCACGCTCCAGCACTTCGACCACGCGCCAGCGCTTCTGCTTCGAGATCGGCCGGGTCTCCATGATCCGGACCCGATCACCGGTCTTGGCGTCGTTGGTCTCGTCATGCACGTGCAATTTGGTTGATCGCCGGACGACCTTGTCGTAACGCGGATGACCGAACGACGCCGGTACTTCGACAGTTACCGTCTTGTCGCGGGCGTCGGAAATGACAATCCCGATTCGGGTCTTGCGACGTGAACGTTCCGAACTTTCGATGGTCATGACCGATTCCTAGCTGCCGACTTCCGACTTCCGACTTCCGGCTGACTGGCACGCCATTCGGAAATCTCGAACTCCCTGATCACCGTGGCGATGCGAGCAACTTCCTTACGCATCTCCCGGAGGCGAGCGGTGTTGTCCAGCTGGTTGGTGGCAAGCTGGAAACGGAGATTGAACAGCTCGGCCTTGGCTTCGGCCAGCTTGGTCGTCAGCTCGTCAGCGTCGAGCTCGCGCAGTTCGGTGGCGTTCATCCCTCATCCCTCGTCAGGAATCGGGTCTTGATGGGAAGCTTGTGACCGGCCCGGCGGAAAGCGTCGCGGGCCAATTCCTCAGGTACTCCGGCCAGTTCGAACATGACCCGGCCGGGCTTGACGACCGCCACCCAGAATTCCGGGTTGCCCTTGCCTGAGCCCATCCTGGTTTCGGCCGGTTTCATGGTCACCGGCTTGTCGGGGAAGATCGTGATCCAGACCTTGCCGCCTCGCTTGATGGTGCGGGAGATCGTGATACGGGCAGCCTCGATCTGGCGAGCGGTGATCCAGGCCTCTTCGAGGGCCTGGAGACCGAATTCGCCGAAATTGACTTTCGTGCCGCGCTTGGCCATGCCGGTACGGCGGCCCCTATGCACCTTGCGGTGCTTGGTGCGCTTGGGCATCAACACGGGCTATTCCTCTTCCTTGTCGATCTCTTCTGGATTGATGTTCTCGCGAGCCACGGCCTCGGTGAAGTCGACGTCCTCTTCAGGCGCGTCTTCCGTGACTACCTGGTCGACGACGAGATCCGCATCCGGCACCCCGGACTCTTCCGGTGCATCCGGCACGATTTCCTCGCGCGCAACCTGGTACTCGACTTCGGCTTCCTCGGCGGTGATCCGGCGTCCGCCGCCGGCTTCGATCAGGCGGCGTCCGGAATCTCGCTTGCCCCCACCGGCCTCGATGAGACGTTTGCCGCCTCCGGCCTCGATGAGACGTGGCATTTTATCACGGCCCACCGCCTGCTCGGCCCGGGCTTTGGCGGGTGCGGCCCGGCGGGCCGGCCCCCCGGTGGCAAGCGCCGCCTCGGCGGCGATCTTCTCACGGCTCGCAGCCAGGCCACCGACGACATCGCCGCGGTAGACCCAGACCTTGACGCCGATCGCACCGACTGTCGTCCGGGCGGTGGCCATGCCATAGTCGATGTCGGCCCGCAGAGTGTGGAGAGGCACCCGGCCTTCCCGGTACCACTCCCTTCGACCCATGTCGGCGCCACCAAGGCGGCCGTTGCATTCGACCCGGACGCCTTGAGCCCCGGCCTTGAGGGCGGCCGCAACCGCGCGCTTCATCGCCCGGCGGAAGGCAACCCGGTTCTCGAGTTGATCGGCGATTCCTTGGGCCAGTAGCTGCGAGTCGAGGTCAGGATCCTTGATCTCGGTGATGTTCAGCTTCACCGGCTTGCTGGCGATCGCTTCGAGGCCGCCCCGGAGGCGCTCGGCTTCACTGCCCTTGCGCCCGATGACGACTCCAGGGCGGGCGGTCTGGATCTCGACGACGACCCGGTCACGGGTGCGCTCTATGTCGATTCTCGACACCGCCCCCCGCTGCAACTCCTTGCGCAGGT
>DATEEG010000100.1:0-5104 GCA_035281305.1 Acidimicrobiia bacterium
GGCTTCCCGGAGAGGTGCGAGGCCTACATCGAACTGCACGGGGACGAAGAGATCGACCGGGTCGTTCTGTTCCACGGCGGAGCCGAAGTCGGCCAGGGGGCACACACTGCTTTCCGGCAGATGGCGGCAGAGGCGACCGGCGTCACTCTCGAGCAGGTCGAGGCGATCTTCTCAGACACGGCCACAAGCGGCGACTCGGGGTCCGCCTCGGCGTCGCGACTCACCTGGATGGGCGGCAACGCCATTCAGGGTGCGGCCGAGGAAGCGACCAAGAAGTGGCTCGAAGGAGACCGGCCCGCCCGGGGCGAGTTTCGGTTCGTGCCTCCACCGACCGAGGTGCTCGACCCCGAGACCGGGGTCGGCCAACCCAACTTCACCTATGGATACGTTGCCGAGGTCGTCGACTTGACGATCGACGTCGGGACCGGGCACATCAGAGTGGACCGGGTCATCTGCGCCGACGACGTCGGCCGGGTGGTCAACCGGATGCTGATCGAAGGCCAATTAGAGGGTGCTGTCGTCCAGGCGCACGGCTATGCAATCACCGAGGATCTTCAAGCCCAGGACGGTCACGTCCTCAATCCACGGCTCTCGGCTTACCTGATTCCGGGCATCGACGACATTCCGGTCGAGGTCCGGTCGGTGCTGGTCGAGGTGCCCGATCCACGCGGTCCGTGGGGAGTCAGAGGCATGGCCGAGATGCCGTTCATCCCATATGCGCCGGCGGTGGTCGCCGCTCTCCACGACGCCACCGGAGTCTGGTTTCACGAGATCCCCCTCACTCCCTCGAGAGTGGTGGCCGAACTCCGACGCCAGGGCGTCGGCGCCTGAACCGAGAGAGCGCTCCCTGTTCAGGGTGGTTGCCGAGGCGGTACTTGACGAAGTTGATCCGACGTAGAACCCTCGACCTGATGGAGGCCGCATGAGCTACAGCTGGTGGAAACTGATCCATCTGCTCGGAGTGGTGGGGTTCATGGCGGCCCACGGCACGTCAATGGCGGCGACTTTGCTCATCAAAAGGATCCGGGACCCCCAACGCGTTTCGGGGGTGCTGCAACTGAGCGCCACGACCACCCTCACCTTCTACGTTTCCACCCTCGTCCTGTTGTTGGGCGGGATCGGAGCCGGTATCAAAGGGAACTGGTTCCGTCAAGGTTGGATCTGGTTGTCTTTAGGTCTGCTGGTGTCCGTCGGAGTTCTCATGTTTCCCCTCGCCCGGGGTTACTTTCGCCGCATCCGGATGGTGATCGAACTGATGGAGTCAAGCACCGCGGTATCCCAGAATGACTTCACGAGGGTGCTCAGTTCGGGCAACCCCCTGCTGACCGCTGGAACGGGATTGGTGGCAATCCTTTTCATTCTCTACCTGATGGTCATGAAGCCGTTTTGATCGTCTATCGCAACATCCTCGTGGGAGCCGACGGTTCGCCAACTTCGGCAATCGCCGAAGGGAGGGCCGCCCAGCTCGCTGCCAGGCTGGCAGCGCAGCTGGTCGTCGTCCATGTCAGCGAGCCGGGAACCGCTGAGGGGGACAACGGATCGGCCGTATTGGGCAAGGCCGTCGAAAGGGCGGCTGCCCACGGCATCAATGCCCGATCCGAGCATCGCACCGGAGAGGTAGCCACGTCGATCATGGCCGCAGCCTCCGAGCTGCGAGCCGACCTGCTGGTGATCGGTGATCATGGGATGGGTGAGGCGAGTCGATTCAACCTCGGAGGGATCCCCGATCGGGTGGCTCACTTCTCCCCGATCGACATCCTCGTGGTCCGAACCACCAACCAGGAGACGAGACAAGACCCCTACGGCAAGGTGTTGATCGCAACGGATGGATCCTTGACGGCCCATCAGGCGGCCAGGCGCGGTTACAACCTGGCCCGGGCTCTCGAGGCGGCGGTGACCCTGGTGTATGTCGGCGATGAGATCATCGGAGACATCGTCCTCCGTGATACCGCCAGCCGGCTTGGTGAGGAACCTATCGGCCAACTGGTCGCCAAAGGCGACCCGGGGATCCGAATCTGCCGTCTGGCCGCATCCGGGGGCCACGATCTCATAGTGGTCGGGAACAAAGGCATGACCGGATCTCGACGCTATATCCGGCGGGTGGTTCCCAATCGCATCGCCCACGACGCTCCGGTCGATGTGCTGATTTCGAAGACCGTGGGCCGATCGCTGTTCGATCTCCGGCCGGGCGAGGGCGCCGTCGTCGAGATCGAAGGGGAAAAGGTGGCCGCCTACGTATCGGACGATGGAACCTCGTACACGGTCTCGGCCCGCTGTCAGCACCTGGGATGCACGGTGGGCTGGAACAGTCGTGCCCGGACCTGGGACTGCCCGTGTCACGGTTCTCGTTACGACTTCAAAGGTGGAGTCATCAACGGCCCCACGACCAAACCATTGCCCCCGGTCGACGTGCCGACAGCGACTCCCTAGGACTTCCGAACCGCGATGGGACCAAACTGAGACACCCCATGCGAGCGGCGGCCGTCGACGTCGATGTCCCGCCGAGCAATTATCTTTCCGCTATGGACCTCGAAGGACTCATCCAGGAGTTGCCCAAGGCGGAGCTTCATCTGCACATCGAAGGCACGCTCGAGCCCGAGATGATGTTCGCAATGGCCCAGCGCAACGGTGTGGATCTGCCATACCCGAGCGTCGAGGCGGTCAGGGCCGCCTACGAGTTCACGGACCTCCAGTCCTTCCTGGACCTCTACTACCAGGGGGCGGCGGTGCTCCGAACCGAAGACGACTTCGCCGATCTCATGGCCGGCTATCTGAATCGAGCCATAGCCGATGGCGTAACCCGGTCTGAGGTGTTCTTCGATCCCCAGATCCACACAGAACGAGGAGTCGATTTTGGGACGGTGATCGACGGATTCGCCCGCAGCCGTCGTGCCTATGCCGACCGAATCGACACCGAACTCATCCTTTGCTTCGTTCGTCATCTCCCCGAGGAGAGCGCCCTCGCCACTTTGGCCGTGGCCGAGCCCTACCTCGACCAGATCATCGCCGTCGGACTCGATTCGACCGAGGTAGGTATTCCCCCGGAGAACTACACCCGCGTATTCGCCCGGGCCCGCGACATGGGTCTGCGGACGGTGGCGCACGCCGGGGAAGAGGGACCGCCCGAGTATGTGTGGGGGGCTTTGGACGCGCTCGGAGCCGAGCGGATCGACCATGGCGTCAGGGCCCTGGAAGATCCTGACCTGGTGCGGCGCCTGGTCGACGAGCAGATCCCGTTGACCGTCTGCCCACAGTCGAACCTCAAGCTCAAAGTCGTGAGCGACCTGGCCGAGCATCCCCTCGGAAGGATGCTCGATCTCGGGCTCAAGGTCTCGATCAACTCCGACGACCCCGCCTACTTCGGGGCGTACATCGGCGACAATTACCGCAACGTGGCCAGCGCCCTCGGGCTCGGAGCGGAGGAGATCACCCGTCTTGCCCGCAACTCGATCGAGTCGAGCTTCGCTTAGATCGACGTTCTTGCGTGCAGAACGGGACCCTGCGGTCCCGTTCTGCACGCTAAAGGCGGAGGAACCGACTACTCCTCGGCGTCGACTCCCTCGGTGGCGTCAATGAGGATTTCCTCGGAGAGATCGACTCCGTCTTCGTCGAGCGGTCGAGTGGAACCAACCGAACGAAGCCACTGGGCCGGGTCCTCCGGCATCCACTGCTCCTCCCGAGCAGGCATCTCCCATCCCAGCGAAGCCACGGTGGTTGCACCTGGCAGGGAGGGCTGAAGGACCTGATAATCGGTCGCACCGGTACCGGCCGGGATCAGCTTGCCGATGATCACGTTCTCCTTGAGGCCTCGCATGTAATCGGACTTGCCGAAGATCGCCGCGTCGGTCAGAACCCGGGTCGTCTCCTGGAATGAAGCCGCCGACAACCACGAGTCGGTGGCCAGCGAGGCCTTGGTGATACCCATCAACTCGGTCCGTCCCTCGGCCGGCTGCTTTCCTTCTTCCAACAGGAGGCGGTTGGCCTCGCGGAAGTCGCGCTCGTCGATCAACTCGGCCGGCATGAAGGTGGAGTCACCGGGTGTTACCACCCGGATCCGGCGCAGCATCTGACGCACGATCAACTCGATGTGCTTGTCGTGGATCTCGACGCCCTGGCTGCGATAGACCTCCTGGACCTGGTCGACGAGGTACTGCTGACAGGCCCTCACGCCGCGAATCTCCAGCACTTCCTTCGGGTCGAGGGGACCCTCGGTCAGCTGGGTGCCCGTGTCGACCGAGTCACCGTCGGTTACCCGGAGCCGGGCTCGCCGACTCACCGGGTACTCGGCTTCGCCTTCCTTCGCATCGATGACAATCCGGCGGCCCTCTTCGTCGTCGACGATCTGAGCGGGACCTCCGACCTCTGCCATGATTGCCTTGCCCTTGGGGGTTCGAGCTTCGAACAGTTCGACCACGCGGGGCAGACCGTGGGTGATGTCCTCCCCGGCAACACCGCCGGTGTGGAAGGTACGCATGGTCAGCTGGGTACCCGGCTCACCGATCGACTGGGCGGCCATGATGCCGACCGCTTCTCCGACTTCGACGACCTTGCCGGTCGCCAGGGACAGCCCGTAGCAACTCTGGCAAATGCCGAGGGGAGCGTCGCAGGTGAGCGGCGACCTGACCCGCAGTTCGGCGATGCCCTCGGTGGCCTCCACCAGTTGGAACTCCTTGGTCCCGATGAGAGTGCCGGCCTTGAGCTTGACGTCGTCGTTCTCGACCAGCTTCTTGTCCACCTTGATGTCGTCGGCGAGGACCCGGCCGAACACCCGCGAGCGGAGGTTGCGAATCCGCCGGCCCCGTTCGTCGGTCGTCGACACTCGAATACCGCGATCGGTTTCGCAATCGACCTGCTTGATGATCACTTCCTGGGAGACGTCCACCAACCGCCGGGTGAGATAGCCGGAGTCGGCGGTACGCAGGGCTGTGTCGGCCAGACCCTTGCGCACCCCGTGGGTGGAGATGAAGTACTCCAACACCGACAGGCCCTCACGGAAGTTGGACACGATCGGCCGCGGGATGATGTCGCCCTTGGGGTTGGCCACCAGGCCGCGCATACCGGCGATCTGGCGCACCTGCAGCATGTTCCCGCGAGCACCGGAGCC
>DATEEG010000101.1:0-18267 GCA_035281305.1 Acidimicrobiia bacterium
CGACGGGATCAGGGAGAGAGCGATCTTCTGATCACCCACGATGATTGTGTGGCCGGCGTTGTTGCCGCCCTGATACCGAACCACGAAGTCTGAGGACTCGGCGAAGTAGTCGGTGACCCGACCCTTGCCCTCGTCACCCCACTGAGCTCCGAGGACGATGTTGGCCGGCATTTCCCTAGAACGGTAGACGAGCGACGCCGAGCCAGGGACCGGTTGGGGAGATACCATCAAGGCGGGGTGACCGCACAATTTTTGGACAGCCAGGTCGATTCTCTAACCCGGTTCCGGGAACTCCAGTCGACGCTCGCCGAACAGTGGCAGTACCTAACCCCGCGAAGTGTCGGCGACCGGGAACGGACTTTGTTGGTGGTCAACTCGGTCAATGTGCGCGTGCCCGCCCACATGGCCCCGGTCCTTCCCGCATACGAGGAACGTTTTCTGTTCCTGATGTTGACTGCGGTGCGGAATCCCCGCACCCGGGTCATCTATGTCACGTCCCAGCCCGTCCTGCCCCGCCTGATCGAGTACTACATGTCGCTAATGCCCGGGAGCAGGCCTCCAGGGCTGGCCGAACGTTTGCTCCTGGTGTCGGTAGGGGACGGCTCGGCCCGACCGCTGGTGGAGAAGGTTCTGGCCCGACCTCATCTGATCGAGCGACTGCGTTCGCTGATCGGTGACAGGGGGCATCGATTGATGCTCCCGTTCAGCACGACGATCCACGAAGCCGAGCTGGGATCCCGCCTGGGCATACCTGTCTATGGCCCCGACCCGAGTCTGAGCTTCCTGGGGACGAAGAGCGGAAGCCGCCAGACGTTTGCCGAGGCGGGGGTCGCCCATCCCGACGGCCGGGAAGGCATTCGAACCATCGGTGACGCCGTCGATGCCCTGGTGGAGATGAAGTCGAAGAATTCAGACCTGCGAGCGGCCGTGGTCAAGCTCGACGACTCGGTCGGCGGGATGGGGAATGCAATCGTGGAATTGGAGGGTGCCGACACGCGGCTCGCCTTGCGACGGCGCGTCGAGGCGCTGCGACCGGACGACCACACCATCACCCCCGAGGAGTTCGTGGCCGAACTGGGGGCGCGCGGGGGGATCATCGAAGAGAGGATCGAGGGTGAGGCGTTTCACAGCCCGAGCGTGCAGTTGCGAGCAAGCCCTCTCAGAGAGGTAGAGGTTCTGTCCACCCACGATCAGATCCTGGGAGGGGCAACCGGCCAGGAGTTTCTCGGCTGCCGCTTTCCCGCCGATCGGGAGTACGGGTGGATGATCGCCGGACTCGGGGAGCGCATCGGATCCCGGCTGGCACAGCAAGGCGTCATCGGGCGATTCGGGATCGACTTCGTCGTGGTTCGCCGCAATGGAGAATGGCTTCCCTACGCCATTGAAGTCAACCTGCGAAACGGTGGCACCACCCACCCGATGCTCACGCTGGGAGCTCTCACCGACGGTGAGTTCGATCCGCGCTCGTGCCGGTTCCGCGTGGAGGGAGGTGACCGCTACTACGTGGCCACCGACCACCTCGAACGTCCCGGCTATGCCAGCCTCACTCCCGACGACGTGCTCGATCGGGTCAGCGATCCCCGCCTCGCCTGGAACGAGGACGACATGGTGGGCGTGGCTCTGCACCTGGTGAGTGCGGTGGCGGTGGCCGGTCGGTTGGGGCTTACCGCCATCGGAACGGACCGCGCCGACGCCGAGCGCAGGTTCGAGGACGCCCGCGCCGTGATTGACGAACTGGCCGGACCGCCCGAACCGACCGAACGGCCTCTGGGCGCCCACCCGTAAGGCGAGCCGGCTGACAGGCGAGGGAGTTCCAATCCTCGCAGGGAGTTGGTGAGGTCTACGCTGCCGGGCGGTGGAGAGAGTCTCGGCTGATCAAATCGCAAAAGCGGCCGGCGTCGAACCGTCCTACGTCGCCGGGTTGATCGGGGAAGGCATCCTCGAGCCGGACGAGGACGGCTTGCTTTCCGAGCGCGATGTCCGCCGGGTCCGAATTGTCCAGACGCTGGAAGATGCCGGACTTCCGTTGGCCGGATTGGGCGAAGCAGTCCGGAGCGGAGTGGTCTCGCTGGCCTTCATAGACAGTCCCTCTTATGACCGATGGGGATCCTTCAGCGAAACCACCTTCCAATCGCTCAGCACGGACATTGGCGTGCCGGTCGAGCTGTTGACGGTCATCCGCGAGGCCATGGGATCCGCCGCACCTCGCTCCGATGATCGGGTGAGAGTCGACGAGATGCTGGTCGTTCCCATGGTTCAGATGCAGCATCAACTCGGCTTCCGTCCCGAGGTGATCGAACGGGCATTGCGGGTCTACGGCGATTCTCTGCGTCGGGTGGCCGAAACGGAATCCGACTGGTGGTACAGCGAGGTGATGATGCCGATCCTACGCTCCGCCAAGGCTCCAGCGGAGGTATTGAAAGCGGTGGCAGCCACCTCCGAGGAGTTGTCGCCGGCGCTGGCCACGGTGGGCGACTCGGCCATCATGGCTGTCTACCACGGGCAGCAGACCCACGCCTGGATCCGCAACATCCTCGAGGGCTTCGAAGCCGCCCTGGCGGCCGCCGGTATTCACAGTCGGCTCAAAAGATTTCCGGCGATGTGCTTTTTCGATCTGACCGGATATACCAGGCTGACCGAAGAGCGGGGAGACGAGGCGGCGGCCGGCCTCGCTCGCAACCTCGCCAGTCTCGTGCAGAGGAACTCGGTGCAATACGGCGGGAAGGCCGTCAAATTCCTCGGGGATGGGGTCATGTTCCATTTTCCGGAACCAGGCAAAGGCGTCCTGGCGGCGCTGGACATGGTGGAGGCAGCCGTGTCGGTGGGCCTGCCTCCGGCCCACGTCGGGCTCCACGCCGGACCGGTGCTTTTCCAGGAAGGTGACTATTTCGGCCGTACGGTCAACATCAGTGCCCGCATCGCTGACTATGCCAGGCCCGGCGAGGTGCTGGTCAGTCAGGAGGTCGTGGAGGGGTCCGGCGACGTTCCCGTGGCCTATGCCGACATAGGCCATGTCGAACTCAAGGGGGTGTCGGGACCAGTCCATCTGTACAAGGCCCGGCCGGGGGACTGAGAACCACGGTCTGCGCGGTCGTGGTTCGCCCTCGAAACACCCCGTTAACAATCGCGCAACGAGCAGGAAATCGCGCCTCGTTAGAAAATCCCAGTTCCCAACGGTAAAGGAGTTCTGCCATGGCAAAAACGCCGGCGGACGTTTTGAAGATGGTCAAAGACGGGTCCTATGAATTCATAGACCTTCGATTCTGCGACCTTCCCGGCCAGGTGCAGCACTTCACCGTTCCTGTGAAGCAGTTGACCGAGGAAAGCTTCGAGGAGGGCTTCGGTTTTGACGGTTCGTCGATTCGTGGGTTTCAGGCGATCCAGGAATCCGACATGCTGCTCATCCCGGACCCCACCTCGGCTGTCGACGACCAGTTTCGAGACCGAAAGACTCTCTTGCTCTACTGCTTCGTCCACGACCCACTGACCGGCGAGCCTTACGACCGCGATCCTCGCTACGTCGCCAAGAAGGCCGAGGCCTATCTGAAGAGCACCGGCATCGCCGACACGTCATATTGGGGTCCCGAGGCCGAGTTCTACATCTTCGACTCCGCCCGCTTCGGTCAGAACCAGCATTCGGCCTATTACTTCGTGGACTCCGAGGAGGGTGCCTGGAACTCGGGACGGGAGGAGGAAGGAGGCAACCTCGCCCACAAGCCCCGCTACAAGGAGGGCTACTTCCCGGTCCCGCCCACGGACCATTTCCAGGACCTGCGATCGGAGATGACGGCAGCGCTCGAGGCCGCCGGGATCGAGATCGAGGTCCAGCACCATGAGGTCGGCACCGCCGGACAGGCCGAGATCGACATGCGTTTCGACACCCTGTTGCGTATGGCCGACAAGGTCACCCTCTACAAGTACATCGTCAAGAGCGTTGCGTGGGCCGCCGGCAAGTCGGTGACTTTCATGCCCAAGCCGATCTTCGAAGACAACGGCTCGGGCATGCACACCCACCAGTCATTGTGGACCGACGGCAAGCCGCTCTTCTACGACGAGGCCGGATATGCCGGGCTGTCGGACATGGCCCGCTGGTACATCGGTGGTCTGCTCAAGCACGCCCGGGCGA
Organism: Acidimicrobiia bacterium; assembly: GCA_035281305.1. Classification (GTDB taxonomy): domain Bacteria; phylum Actinomycetota; class Acidimicrobiia; order Spongiisociales; family ZC4RG35; genus DATEEG01. The sequence continues at coordinate 4,127 of DATEEG010000101.1, forward strand.
TCCTGGCGTTCGCGGCTCCCACCACGAACTCCTACCGGCGCCTGGTGCCGGGTTACGAAGCTCCGGTCAACCTGGTCTACTCGTCTCGGAATCGCTCGGCGGCCATACGCATTCCGCAATACAGCCAGAAGCCGGCAGCCAAGCGTCTCGAGTTCCGCTGCCCCGACCCGTCCTGTAACCCCTACTTGTCATTTGCGGCGATGCTGATGGCGGGTCTCGACGGCGTGCAGAACCGGATCGAGCCGATGGCCCCGGTCGACAAGGACATCTACGACCTCCCCCCCGAGGAACTGAAGAATCTGCCATCCGTGCCCGGCAGTCTCGACGAGGCCCTCGACGCCCTCGAGGCCGACCATGAGTTCCTGCTTGCCGGCGGAGTTTTCAGCCAGGCCCTGATCGATACCTGGATAGAGTACAAACGGACTCGAGAGGTGGACGCCATCCGTCTCCGCCCCCATCCCTACGAGTTCTATTTGTTCTACGACGTCTAAGTCCGACCACATCCACCTAAGGGAACGGGTCACCCCCCAGGGTGGCCCGTTCGTCTGTAAGGGGTGCAAGTGCTCGAAGGGACTGACCTGGTGCGGACCGACTGGCGGGGATACGCCTTCCGGGTTTCGCTCTGGGCCTTGATCGCGGTGCTCTACTTCTTCAGCCCGTTCGTTCTGGTGGTTTTGGGCTGGTTCCAGGAGCCGTTCTCCGAGCTGGGTGGTGCCGAGTCGGTCTCGCACCGCGTGCACGAGGTCCTGTTCGGGGTGATATTCGCCCAGGCGATGGTGGGGGCGGTCAGTCAGCTCCGGAATCCGATCGGGCGTCGGGCCGGGATGCTGCAGACCCTCGCCGCCCTCGTCGGATTCGTCGCGGCGCTGGCTGCGGTGGGCGAGGTCGAGTTCCTCGGGGTTTCGTTCGTCGCCCTGGCCGTCGTCGCCACCATTCTCCATCCGGCTGGTCGAGTCGATTGGAGAGGCTCGTGGCATCCCCTGCCCGGGCTTGCGCTGCTGGCGTTGTCGGGGGCGGTGCCGCTCGTCTTGATGGCGACGGACAACTTTGCCAAGGCGAGTGTCCAGGCCGCCGACCATCTGACCCACTGGGGCGGGGTCGCGGCGTTTGCGATCGTCCAGCTCCTGCTGGCGATCGTCGCGTCGCTCCGGCCACCCGGATATCGGCTGGTTGCCGGGTCGGTCGGCGCCGCCGGTCTGATTTATCTGGCGGCCTCGTTTCTGTTCCCGTTCGATGCTTCCGCTCGCCCCCAGTTCTTCGCCCTGTGGCTCGGTCTCTGGTCGTTGTCCTGGGTGGTCGTTGCCGCGGTGGGCCAACCCAAGCGCTCTGCGATGACGGGGCTGGGTGCTCTGGCGATTCTTTTGGTCATATCCGGGTCAGGCTTGGTCGGGATCGGCCTGGCTGTCTTCCTGGCAGCGGTCCTCCTGGTACTGGCCAGGCGCCGGGAAGGCTTCCCAAGGTTTCTGTCCATTGCCCTGTCCGCCTTCGGCTACCTACTGATTGTGGGTGGCGGTCTAGTGGCTTCCGATGCGGGCGAGCCTCCCTTCGTGCCCCACGGGTTGGTGGATGGATACGCGCAAGCGAGCAGCCAGACCTGCCTCGAGTGTCATGCCGTGGGGGCGGACGGTGCCACCCGTATCCCTCACGATCAATTCGAGACTTGTGGTGGAGAGCATCACGAAGACTGTTGGGATGGTCGGCGCGATTGCCTCGGGTGTCACCGTTATGACCCGGTCCTGGGCGGTCCGACCACCCCTCCGTTCCCGCCGGGGGGAGGTGTGGCCCAGGCGCCCGCCGGCGGCACCGGTTTGAGCTCGGAACAGTTGACCGCCGCCAGCGCCCTCGTCTTCGGGTCCCGGGTCGAGGGCCGAGTGGGCGAGGCCGATGGCTGAGGTAGCGGCGCGCCCCCCGGAGATTTCACGGCTCCTCTGGTGGTTGCTGTTCTTCAGCGTCGTGCCACTGGCCCTCGTCGCATTTGCGAGTCATCTCGGGCAGGCCGACATTCCCACCCTGGTACAAGGTCCGCTGGTCGTCGACCCGACGCTCGGTGACCGGCTTGCCACCGTGCTCCCAGGCAACTTCATCCGATGGAGCCAGCTTGGCATCCACATAGGGGGGTTTGCTTTCTTTGCCGGCCTGGCCTCTCTGATCGCCCTCCGCAGCGAGGAGTCGGTCTCTCTCATAGCGTCGGCGATGCTGGTGACGATCGGGGCCAGCCTCTTCGCACCACTCGCCGGGCTGCAGGGTATGGCCGGGCGGCTGGCGCAACTATTGGGAGAGATGGCGCCCGGCCACACGGCGGGTATGTGGATCTCGGTTTCGGGAATCCTGCTCGTGAGTTTTCTCCTTGTCGCCACCGGCCCGGTCGGCGCAACGGGCCGGGCAGTCCTGGGGGGGCTGGCGGTGGTGGGCCTGGTGTCGACGGTCAGTCCGGGCTGGCTGCTCGATCCCGTCCGCCTCGATACTCCGTGGAAGGAGATCTGGACCGGCGGAGTTCCTGTTGCGGCCCTGGCTGCCGCCTGGTGGAGGTCGCGTCTCCAGCCGATCGAGCGACGCCGGCAGATCCGACCCGTCCTGATCGCAATCGCACTCATCCTCGCCGCGTATCTGGTTCTGGTTCTCCTTCGCCCCGACCTTCGGCCCGACGCGTTTGGGCTGGTGCTCGCTACGCCTCGCCTGCAGGCCCTGTACGGCATCAACACGCTGTTGCTGCTGACCGGTGCCGTCTTCGCGCTCCCGGTTTCGATCGTTCTGGCAGTAGTTCGTTATCGCCTGTTCGAGATCGACGTCCTCGTCAACCGCGCTCTTGTGTACGGCGCTTTGACCGCGGTAGTCACGCTGGTCTTCCTGGTCGTGACGCTGGTGACCGCCGCCACCGCCGGGCGTTTGCTGGGGGAAGGAGTGACCGGTACCCAGGTGGGCCAGGCGGCCGCCATCGCGGGGGTCATCACCGGCACCGTCATGTCGGTGGGTCTCCAGCCTTTGCGGCGGCGATTGCAGAGATCCGTCGATCGGTCCTTCTATCGAGAGAAGTTCGATGCCGACCAGGCCCTCGACGCCCTCTCCGGTCGGCTGGTCGACGTGTTCGATGCCGGCATCGTCAAAGCCGAAGTCGTCAGGCTCATCTCTTCGACCCTCCGTCCCGAATGGGTGGACATCTACCCGGCCTCGGCGATTCCGGCGGCGCTGGCCGCCACCACCTATGCCCGCTCTCCCCTGGTCGGAGTGTTGCCGGGCATGGAGGTCGCCGTCCCGGTCCGATCGAACGATCGGGTGATCGGCGTGATGGCCCTTGGTCGCAAGCTGTCGGGAACCCCCTATCGCGGCCTCGACTTGCGCTTTCTCTCGAGAGTCGCCGAGAAGGTTGGACCTGCCTTACGAATGGTGGAGTTGGTTGAGCGCCAGGAAACCGATCGGGTCCATCGCGAGCGTTACGAGCAGGAGTTGAGCGTCGCCCGGCGAATCCAACGCGAGCTCCTTCCCCGGGAAACACCCCAGCCGCATGGCTGGAGATTCGAGGTCTTCTACGAACCAGCCCGCGAGGTGGGAGGCGATTTCTACGACTTCTACGACCTGGGAGAAGGCAGCCTCGGCGTCGTGGTTGGGGACGTCACGGACAAGGGCATGCCTGCAGCACTGGTCATGGCCTCTTGCCGGACGGTGTTGCGTGGGATCGTCCTGGGGGATCGCTCGCTGGCGCCGGGCGAAGTGTTGCGGCGAGCGAACGAGTTGCTGGTCGGAGACATCCCCAGTGGCATGTTCATCACTTGTCTGTACGGCCGACTCGAAAGCTCCACCGGCAAGTTCCGATTCTCGAATGCCGGCCACAACCTCCCGCTCCACAAAACCGAGGGCGGGACTCACGAGATTCGGGCCAGAGGAATGCCGCTGGGTCTTCTCGCCGGCATGGAGTACGAGGGCGCGGAGGCCGTGATCGAAGAGGGGGAGTCGGTGGTGCTGACCTCGGACGGGATCACGGAGGCCCACAATTCCGACCGTGCCATGTTCGGCCTGGATCGAACGCGGGACATTGTCGCCGCGGCCCCCGCCGGCGGGGGCCTCCAGAGCCTCCTCCTGGGCCAGCAGACCTTTGTCGGAGAAGTCGAGCAGGAGGACGACATCACGCTGATCGCCCTCAATCGCCTGAAAGTCGCTGCCTCGCTTCCAGGTTGACGGCACTGCGTGCCGCCAATCAGAAGACTTCGGGACACCAGGGCTGCGGATCCCAGTTGAACATTTGATCGGCCAATCGCAACGAGTTCTTGTCGCCCCCGACTCTGCCGGCGCGGGCCAGAGTCGCGAACCGGGACCAGCCGAGGTAGCACCCGCTCAGGTCTTCGATGTCGAGGACCAGGTCCGGTGCTTTGTCGGTGAGGCGACACGAGGCGCCATCCGGTCCGCCCTCTAGTTCGACGACGATCGTCCGGTCCAAGAAAGGATCGACAACTTCCAGGACCAGGTGCCCTTCCGTCTGGTAGCGGCGGCTGGCGAGAGCGGCCGCAGGGTCGTGGGTCCTGACCCAGATCGAGTCGTGCCTTATCGAGGTCATCCTTCGGGGCGCCTCGAGCAGGTCGAAGACGGGGTCGTCGGGTGAGCGATGAACGGTCGTGATGGTGGCCGACAGGTCGTGGTGGAGGAGAAACGACCACAGACCCGCCCACGATTCCGGGCTGGTGCCGAGAACATCGACGACTCTCAATTCGCCAGTTGAAATGCCATGTTCGAACTCGAGCTTCTGGCGATAGATGGCGTAGCCGTCGTTGTTGGTGGTCAGCGCAAATCGCAAAGCGGTGGCGCCGTTCCTCCTGTCGGCGGGGTCCTTGAACCAGCGTTCATCCCACCAGGCCTCGGACCTGGCCAGGAAGCCGGGCCACCAAGCCGCCACGTTTTCGTAGATGGAGGGGATGTGGCGGCGAGCTTCGTGTTCGTCGACCAGTCGAACAGACGCCGGAGCAGGCGAGAGGCGATGAGGCGACGTGAACGTGCGAGGGATCCGGAGGTCGACGCCCTGGGCGGCGACCCCGAACCCGAACCGACCATAGATGGAGGACTCCGAGGCCCACAAAGCGGCCAGCGGCTCGCCCCGATCGGCGACGTCGTCGAGGTGGGCACGCATCATCTTGCGAAGAACGCCCTGGCGGCGATGGGTCGGAGCCACCGACACCATGGTCGTTCCGCCTGATCTGACTATGCCCCCCGGGACCGTCAACTTGAGAGAGAAGGAACCCAAAGTACCGACCATCTCGGGGCCGTCCCAGGCGCAAAAGGCTCGGTCCCGTTCCCAGATCCGGTTGAACGCCTCGGTCGCGTCGGGCCGGGGGTCAACGCCGAAGTTCCGTGCGAGGACGAATCGGAATGTCTCGACCTCGTCGGCTGTCGGGATTCTGATTTCGATGCCGCTAGGCCCCATCTTCTTACGCGGCGGTGACTGCCGCCTGGACGGCGTCGTTGAATGCGGTCACGGCTGCGTCGAACTCGTTGACGGCCGCGCGCCTCGCCTCGCCGGTATCAGGCGACGGGGCCCGCAATCCGGCCAGGGCACTGCTTCCGGCGTTGGCGGCCTGCTGGGCGGCTGCAATCACCACGTTGTGCGCTTCGATCAGAGCCGCCGGCACCGTGGCTGCCTGAATTTCGCCAACGAGAGCGGCGGAACCCTCGGCTACGGAGATGAACGCCGCCTCCGCTTGATCGAAGGTGATGGTCCTGGGATTGGCATCCCATCCGGCGTTGGCGGAGGCCAACTCCGTCTGCAGATTCGAGAGGGTCGTCTGAAACCCGGTGAGGCTGTCCAGGTAGGCCTGGGTCGTGGCGTCGACCTCGACACCAGTCGTCGTGGTCTCTTCAGCAACGCTGGTGGTCGAAGTCGTGCTGGCGGTGCTCCCGGTGTTCTCACCGTTTTCGTTGGCCGACGCCGCCGAAGGCAACTCACGCACGAACAGGTACGTAAAGGCGACCATTGCCAGCACGACGAGGGGCAACATCCAGCGGCCGGGTTTGGGGTCGTAGTTGGAAGTCATTTGAAGTTATCGGTCCCGTTTGATCCGTTGCAGGGTAGTCCTCACCCTGCAACAGGCCGGGTTGGGACCGGGTCACTCGCAACCCTCTTGAACCGGAGCCACCTGCCACGTAGCTTCAAGCGGTGACGACTCCTCCTGGTGACGACGAACGTTTCGAGCACATCCCGTGGGAGCAGATCGGTGCCAGCGGGGACCGCAACAAGATGATCGTCTACGGGTTGGCGGGAGCCGTCTTGATCGCCGGGCTGACCGCGTCCGTGGTGGGCAGGCCGTCGACCCCGACGGATCTCGTGCCAACTCCCACAGCGGCGACCGTTGAAACGACGGAGGCGTTGACGCTACTGACCACGGTCACAGAGGCTCCCGTCGGCCCTGCTTCCGGGACGGGCCCACCCGCCGCCCCCGAGCAGTCCCGGGCCTGGTCGGAAGCCGACCTAATGGCGTTACCGGCCGAGAGCCTGGCTCGAGAAGCTGCCGCATTGGCCGAGTGGCTGGCATCGGATTTCTTCACGGTCGACGGTGGGACCCAGATCACCGACGACCTCACCGGGGCGTTTCCCGCCGGCTCGCCTCTACCGGAAGCCTCGTCCGGCACCCGCTCGTTCGTGGAGTGGGCGCGAACCCTGTCGGTCGAGGAGTCCGCCCCGGGCCGCTACCGGATCCTGGTGGTGGTGCGCAGGCTCGCCGCCGCGGAGGGCGAGAGCTACCGGCGTCTGGCCCCCATCGCCGTGGTGATCGAAATGTCGTGGACGGAGGGCGGATGGTCGGCGACCGACCTCCCCGCCCTGGCTGACCCTCCTCTCCTCGTGCAAGCCCCGGCGTGGGCGACAAGCGAGGTACCCGCCGACATCATCTCCGCTGCGACCGCAACCACGGGTGGCGTGGTCCTGGCCGGGACGCAGGTGGGCGACAACTGGCGCCTGGTGGTCCAGACGGTCGATCCTGCCGGAGTGGCGTGGCCATTCGTGACCTGGTGGGACAGCCGCGGCAACCGCGTTGCGGCCCCGCCCGAACCGGCTCACCCGTAGTGCTCCTCTAGGATCGCCTGCGCTGCAGGGACGATCGCTCCCCAATCCGCTTCGGGGCCTTTGGAGACCGTCACGAAATCCGCCGTCATGAAAATGCTCGTCACACCTTCCAGTTCGAGGATGGCGGAAGCCACCGGGTTGTCGGTCGGCTGGCCTGCCACGAAGGTGGCAGGGCCTCCCACCGGCTTTCCCACTGACAACTTGACGGCATTGGGGTTCGGAGTGGTGTCAACTCGAATCACAACCGGGTTTCTATCAGCTGACCCGGCATCAGGCCAAGTCCTGGCGGTTGGGCGGGCGTGGTCCCAGGGTCCGACCCGGGTGATCAGGACGTGACGATCGGCGTCGATGTCGGCGGGACCTTCACTGATGTAGCTCGCTGGGATGGGAGTCGGCTGACTACGGCCAAACTCCCGTCAACCCCGAATCAGAGTGTTGCGGTAGCCGACGGCGCCCGTCAGGTCAGAGGACCGACAACCGACCCGCTCCTGCTTCATGGGACCACGGTCGCCACCAACGCCCTCCTGGAGCGACGGGGCGCCCACACGGTGCTCCTGACCAACGAGGGTTTCGAGGATCTCATCGAGATCGCCCGTCAGGATCGTCCGTCTCTGTATGACCCGATGGACGATCGTCCCCGGGCACTGGTCGAGCGCGGGGATCGCTACGGGTGCGGGGTGGGATCTGATGTGGCCAGATCTGCTGTGGCCGCGCTTTCACGATCATCACCCGAGTCGATCGCGATTGCCCTCCTCGATTCGTTCGCCGACCCCGCCCCGGAGGACGAACTGGCGTCCCTCGTTGAAGCCATGTTCCCGTCCATCCCCGTCAGCGTCTCCCACCGGATCAGCGGCGAATTTCGCGAGTTCGAGCGGATCTCGACGACGGTGCTCAATGCCTATTTGCGACCGGCGGTGTCGACCTATCTGACCGCGCTTTCAGGTGCGCTGGCCGGAGTCGTGGACCAGGTCCTGGTGATGAGATCGAGCGGAGGACTCTCCTCTATCCAGTCGGCGGCCGAACTGGCGGCCTCGATAGTTCTCTCCGGGCCTGCGGCCGGCGTTGTCGCGGCGGCGTCCTGTGGTTCGGCGAACGGCTGGGCACGAGTGATTTCCTTCGACATGGGGGGGACCAGCACGGACGTCTGCCGGATCGAGGGTGGGCGGCCCGAAGTGGGACCGGAGCGGTCGATCGGCGGTATCACGTGCCGTCTTCCCTCCCTCGCCATCCACACCATCGGCGCCGGAGGCGGAAGCATCGGCTGGTCCGATCCGGGTGGGGCCTTGCGGGTCGGGCCTGCCAGCGCCGGCGCCGACCCCGGGCCGGCGTCGTACGGGCGGGGTGGGACTCGTCCGACTGTCACCGACGCCAACCTGGCCGTCGGCCGCCTTGGAGCGGAGGGCATGCTGGCCGGGGGAATCCAGCTCAATCGGGCAGCCGCGCTGTCGGCGCTCGAATGCATCGGGTTCGAGTTGGGTTTGGCCGCCCGGTCCGTCGCCGCGGGCATGTTGGAGGTGGTCGACGCCTTGATGGAACAGGCGATCCGCAAAGTCTCGATCGAACAGGGCGCCGATCCCCGGCAGGCTCCGCTCCTGGCGTTCGGCGGGGCCGGCGGCCTCCACGCCTCCGGTCTGGCCCGGCGCCTCGATATGCCCGCCGTGTTGGTGCCGCCGCACGCCGGAGTCTTCTCGGCCCTTGGTCTCCTGCTGAGCCCCGCCCGTCACGACGTGGCTCGCACGATCGTGATGCAGGAGGGATCGGCCGAACTCGGCCGTCGCCTCGAGGAGGTGCGTTCCGAGGTCATAGACGCGTTTCGGGCGGGCACCGGCGCCGCTCACGACGGCGTCGAAATGTTCGCCGACGTCAGGTATCCCGGTCAGTCCCACGAGACCCAGATTCCAGTGGACATCGATGACACGTGGGAGACCATGGCGGAGAGGTTTCACGCAACCCACAGGATTCGCAACGGCTTCGCACGTCCCGACCAGCCCATCGAACTGGTGACGCTGAGGGCTGCTGCTGTCTCGCATCCCGCCGTCGAATGGACCTCCCTGGCTTTCGAAATCGCAGGCGGTGAACCCCTCCTTGGCGAGCGATCAGACTCCGAGGGGCGATCGATCAAGCGGTGGTGGCGCCCGTTTTTACCGCCCGGTAGGGAGATCGTCGGGCCGGCGGTGATCGAGGAGCCGGAATCGACGACGTGGATCGGCCAGGGTGAGCGGGCGGTCGTCCTCGAAGACGGAACGCTCGAGGTCACATGGTGATGGATCCCATCACCCTCGAGGTTGCTCGCAGTCGATTCGCTTCGCTCGCCGATGAGATGGGATCGGTCCTCAAGCGGACCTCGCATTCGCCCAACATCAAAGAACGAGCGGACTGCTCGGTGGCCATCTTCATGCCGGATGGGGAGATGCTCGCGCAAGCCGAGCACATTCCGGTCCATCTTGGATCGATGCCGGCCTCGGTACAGGCTGTGATCGACAGGTTCGATCCCGAGCCCGGTGTCCAATACGCGGTCAACGATCCTTACGCCGGCGGCACTCATCTCAACGATCTCACCCTCGTGCGACCCGTGTTCCTGGGAGGAACGCTCCAGGCTTGGGTAGCCAACCGGGCTCACCATGCAGATGTCGGAGGCGAGGCGCCCGGGTCGATGCCGGCTCATGCGACGAGGCTCGAACAGGAGGGCCACGTGGTTGCACCGACTGTTGCCGTCAGAGACGGTGGGTGGGTGGAGGACTTCCGGGTTCCGTTCCTCGACGCCACCAGGACCCCGCTGGAGCGGGACGGTGACCTGGCGGCGCAGATGGGAGCCAATGAGATCGGCGCCATCCGATTGGCCGAACTGATCGAGGTCCGTGGTGTGGCCGGCTTCAACCGGCTCGCCGCGGGACTACTCGACTATGGCGAGCGCCGAACCCGCGCCGCCCTGGGACGTTTGCCGGCCGGCACTTATCGCTTCTCCGATGTCATGGAATGGGGCGACGACGACGTTGCGATTGCGGTGGCCATCACGGTTGCGGATGGCGAGTTGGTCGCAGACTTCACCGGCACCGACCTCCAGGTCGAGGGCAACATCAACGCAGTGGAAGCGGTGACCCGTTCCTGCCTCTACTTCGCAGTCAGGGTGGCGACGGATCCGACGATTCCGGCCAACGGTGGCTGCTATCGCCCACTTGTGCTGAAAGCTCCGCGGGGCACGCTCGTCAATGCGCTCGCCCCGGCGGCGGTGGCGGCCGGCAATGTCGAGACGAGCCAGCGAATCGCCGACGTCCTGCTGGGGGCCCTGGCCCAGGCCGCCCCCGACCGGGTACCGGCGGCATCGCAAGGAACCATGAACAACATCCTCGTTGGCAACGACGGCTTTGCCTATTACGAGACGGTGGCCGGGGGCCAGGGTGGGCGGCCCGGCCGGGCCGGACAGTCGGGGATCCACACCGGCATGACCAACACCAAGAACACGCCTATCGAGTCGCTCGAAATGCATTACCCGTTTCGCGTCACGCGCTACACGCTGCGGAGAGACTCCGGCGGAATCGGCCAGTATCCGGGCGGTGAAGGTGTGGAGCGGGAGATCACCTTCTCCGACGCGGCGGTGTTGTCGTTGATGGGGGGGCGCCGCCGCAACCGTCCGTGGGGCCTGGCGGGAGGTGGTCCCGGGGCCACCGGCGAAGATTGGCTGATCCGCCCGGGTCGTGCTCCCGAGCGCCTCGCCGGCAAGACCACTGTGAACGTGCGGCCCGGCGACCGCCTCCTCGTAAAGACCCCCGGCGGCGGCGCCTGGGGGTAAAGAAGAGCCGTTTTTATCACCTGAGCGGTGCGCGGGGCGCACCGCTCAGGTCGCGATAAGGGGCTTTCGAATTGTCAAGCCCTTCCAATTCGCGGGCCACGCGTGGATGTTGGTCTCATGGAAGTCATCAGAGAGATTCGCTCCCTGTCCGAGAACCAATTCGGACTGGTCGCCCGCCGACAGTTGACGGCCGCAGGCATCGATCGCAAGAAGATCGAGCGCCGGGTCCGGTGGGGAGAGCTCGAAGTTGTCACTCCACGGGTCGTCCGGTTGGCCGGGGTGCCGACATCCAAAGAACAACGGCTGATGGCCCCGTTGCTGCACGTCGGAGATGGAACCCTTCTTTCCCACACGACGGCCGCGGCATGGTGGGGGATCGCCGGTTTCCGACTCGACAAGATCCATGTTTCGATCGAAAGGAATCGCCATTGCGAAGAAGACGCCGGGAGCGTGGTCGTTCATCACGCCACCAAAATTCCGTCATGGTGTCGGAAGCAACTGAAAGGAATTCCGATCGTCTCGCCAGGGCTTGCGATTTACCAGTTGGCGGGGACCATCGACCCTGATCGTGTGGCCCGAGCACTGGACAACGCCTGGTCACTGGGCTTGATCGATGGAGCGACTGTGGACCGCCTCTTGTTCGAGTTCGGGCGGTCGGGGCGAAATGGCACGGTGTTGATGAGGAAGCTCCGCGCCAACCGGGCGGGCGGGCGTGGACGCCCCCGGCCTCAAATCTGGAGCATCGCTTCGACCAGATAATGGTGAAAGCCGGGATAACCAGCCTGCGCCGGCAAGTCGACATCGGTGACGAGGAATGGAGCGGCCGGGTCGACTTCCTCGACCGCCAGTGTCCTTTGGTGATCGAGATCCTCAGCGAGCGTTATCACACTGCCTTGCTCGATCGGGAGGACGACGAAGCGCGGCGGGCTCGCCACGAGCGGATGGGGATGACGGTCATCGAGGTTTGGGATCACGAAATCTTCTACACCCCGTGGCTCGTGGTGAACAAGGTCCGCGAGGCTCGAACTCACCTCCTGACGGCGGCCTAACGCGTTCTTATCACCCAGACGGTGCGTGGTACGCACCGTCTGGGTGATAAAAACAAGACATGATCGAGGAGTTGAGGGGGGTTCTTGGGGAGGAACGGGTTTTGGTGTCCCCGCTGGCGAGGCATCTTTACTCGAAGGATGCCGGGGTTTTCCGGGGTGAGGCCACGGTGGTGGTGGTTCCGGGCACCACCGACGAAGTCCAGGAAGTGGTTCGCATTGCCAACCGCCACGGTGCTTCCATCGTCGCCCGCGGCGCCGGAACCGGTCTGGCGGCGGGTGCGGTTCCCCTCAACGGCGGCATCGTCCTTTCGACCACCCGCATGAACCAGATCCACGAGATCGACCCCGTCAATCGCACGGCCTGGGTGGGCCCCGGTGTCATCAATCTCGATCTCTCGCGCGCAACCGCCGGACTGGGTCTCCACTTCGCGCCTGATCCGTCCTCGCAGGCCGCTTGCACCATCGGAGGCAACGTCGCCAACAACTCGGGCGGGCCCCATTGCCTGGCGGAAGGATCCACCGTCAACCACGTGCTGGCACTGGAAGTAGTCCTGGCCGATGGCACCGTCACCGTCGTCGGTTCTTCGGCGCCCGACGAGATCGGCCTCGACCTGCGCGGCGTTCTGGTCGGATCGGAAGGAACCCTGGCAATCGTCACCAAGGCGTTGGTGAAGCTGACGGCCAACTCTCCCGACGTGCGGACCCTCCTGGCATGGTTCGATTCGGTGGCGGATGCCGCCGCCACCGTGTCCGGCGTGATCGCCGCGGGAGTGGTGCCCGCTGCGTTGGAGATGATGGACCAGGCCATGACCCGCGCCGTGGAGAACTGGCTTCACGCCGGCCTTCCTACCGAGGCCGCGGCCATCCTTCTCGCCGAAGTCGTTGGTGAGACCGCGGCAGTGGAAGCTGAAGCAGAGCTCATCCGGCGGGTGGCCCTCGAGAATCACGCCCAGGTGAGAGTCGCCGCCGACGAAGCCGAGCGGGCTCTTCTCTGGAAGGGGCGAAAGGCGGCCTTCGGAGCTGTCGCCCAGGCCGCACCCAACTATTACCTGCATGACACGGTGGTGCCCCGCACCAGGCTCGTCGAGACGATGGAGGCCGTGTATCGGATCGGTGACAAGCACGGTCTGACGATGCTCAACGTCTTTCACGCCGGCGATGGCAACCTCCACCCCTTGATGGCGTTCGACGCCACTGAGCCGGGGATGCTCGAGAAGGTACAGGCCGCGGCCGACGAACTGGTCGAACTGTGCGTGAAACTCGGGGGCGCGCTCTCGGGCGAGCACGGCATCGGACGCGAGAAGCGCGATCTGATGCCGCTGATGTTCTCTCCGGTCGACCTCGACGCCCAGGCCCGGGTCAAGGAAGCGTTCGACCCGACGGGCATCTTCAACCCGGGCAAGGTGCTGCCGCTCGGCTCCCGTTGCTTCGATGTCGGAGGCAAGCTCCCGGAGGGTGCCTGGGTGTGACTTCGATCCGCGCCGGCGTATTCCAGATCGCATCGAGAATGAAGACTGATGTTCCGGGGCTCCCCGTCGCCGAGATAACCGCGGCGCCTTCCACTCCCGAGGACTTGGCCGAACTTCTGGCCGCGGCGTCGGCGGGCGGCCTCAAAGTCCTCGTATGGGGCGGAGGAACCCATCAGGGACTGGGCCACCGGGTGGTGCCCGACCTGGTGATCTCGACTTCCCGGCTCAATCGGCTGCTTGCCTGGGAACCGGACGACATGACCGTCGTCATCGAAGGTGGAATGGGCGTCGCGGACCTCGAATCGCGTCTCGCGGCCCGGGGCCAGACGGCGGTCCTTCCCGAGACACCAGGAGGGGCAACGGTCGGCGGCGTGTTGGCGGCGGGGATCTCCGGATATCGGCGGGGCCGTTACGGCCCGACCCGCGATCGCATTCTCGAGGTCACCGTGGTGACCGGGGACGGCCGGATCGTCACCGCCGGAGGACGGGTCGTCAAGAACGTGACCGGCTACGACCTTCCCCGCCTGGTCGTCGGATCGTTCGGCTCTCTCGGAGTGGTCGTTTCGGCGTGCCTGAAACTGTGGCCGCTGCCGAATGCGGCGGCCACGGTCACCCTCGACGATCCCGCCCGCGCCGATCTGGTCTACCGGCCGTTGTCGGTACTGGCCGACATCACCAGCACGAAGATCTTCTTGGCCGGTACGCGGGCCGAAGTCGAATCGCAAGCCGCCCGGGTGGCAGGCGGTAGAGAGGAAGGCCTCGTGTGGCCGTGCCCGCTCGCAGGAGAA
>DATEEG010000102.1:0-2010 GCA_035281305.1 Acidimicrobiia bacterium
CAGTCCGACCCGCCCGTGTTCGCCGCTCGGCTCGCCGGCTCGGTTGGGACCCGTGCCCGCTCCACCGCGCGACTCGGCTGCCGGCTGTTGTAAATTGGGTGCCGACTCAACGCCAACATCTAGGAGGAGTCGTGAGTACCACCGGTTGGATCATCCTGATAGTCGTGCTTCTCATCGTTTTCGGCGGCTTCGGGTTCAGCAGGAGAGGCCGATAGTTCCTCGGCTCCGCTGAGAACTCTGATCGTCGGGGATGTACACCTGGCCCGGGTGTCCATCGCCCGCCGGCCTTGGCTCCAGGAGGATCTACTACGGGTTCGACCTGGTCGTGGGCACTACCGGCCCTTCGACGCGGGCGGGTGCCAGGCATTCTTCCTATCGAGTCAGATAGCCAACGGATATTATCCGCCGACTGATGGGCTCGTTACTTAGTCTCCGTCGAATGGCGCCGACCTGCGCGGTTCTGCTCAGCCTCACAGCGGCGTGTTCGGCGGATGGGCCGGCAACGGTCGAAGTAACGATCCAGAGCTTCAAATTCGCACCCGATCCCGTCACGATAAACGTCGGGGATTCCGTCACGTGGACTAATGCCGATCCGGTGGGCCATAACGCCCAGGCGAGCGACAAGAGTTTCAGGACGCCACTGTTCTTTTCCGGGGAGAGCGCGACCGCCACCTTTGACACCGCCGGAACTTTCCCCTACTTCTGCGGCGCCCATCCCGAGATGGTTGGGACCGTGATTGTGGAGCCGGAGGCATCGGGCTAGGACATTTCGACCCGAAGGCCGGCTTGTATCAGTCGCGGCCCGACAAGAAGCCCATGACCGCTAAAACTCCGCCAGCAGTTACTGCGAATCCGACCAAGGCGATGGTGGCTCGAATCAAGGCTTCCACAAATGAGACTTCAGACAACATCAATCCATATACCCACCGAAGACGCGACCCAAACACCAGGAACCGCCAGAGCTCGAACCCTTTCCCCTCCCGGAGTCGGAGGTGTCGATGGACAGGGTGCCAAAGCGCCGAGGAGATTGACCCCGGCCCACGACATAACCAACGTCGAAAACCGTGGGTGAGGTTTCGTACCAAGCCAGAAGAAAGGCCCTAGCGCAGATAGCCGTGGTCATTGCCGTTGCAATAGGCACGGTGGTTGGTCTGACTCCCCTTTTTGAGGAAGGGGAGGCCGCGAAATCGGAAGCCTGGGTGGGTTTGCCTTTTGATGGATCCTGGCCATCGTCGGCTAATTGCGAAAACGCCAAGCACCAGAGCTTGGACTGCACGCTGCCCTTCGCTCATTGGAGGCCCTATGGGGGAGATTGGGCGGTCGACCTTCTGAAGACGAAGGAGACGCCTGTCTCGCTCTATGTCGCCCCACTAATCACCAACCATACGATCAGGGCAAAAGTGGAGTCCGTCGAAAAGGCTTGCACTTCTCGCAGCGGTGGTCAGCGAGTGACGATCGCCATCTACCGCGTCACCCACGGAACCTTCGAAGAACTTGGCACCGTGACCTACGCGCACCTCAGCACGTCACTGACGGCGGGAACCTGGATCACCAGCCTGTGGGGTGAGGAATTAGGAACTGTATTTTGGACATCGCCCTCCCAGCCGGGCTGTTGGTACGGACCCCACGTCCACATCGAGTTCAACAACCGGTTTGATAGGTCGTGCTTCAGCCGCTTCTTTGAACCAAGCGAGGAGAACCTAACCGCTAAGCCGACTGCCTATGCAGCAGGTGACTTTCTCGGATTTATCGGTGGTGACCGCATCGGCAACCCTTCGATTCCTACGCCCTGCCCGTGACTTGAGAACCGGCAGGAAGATCTGCCGCTCAGGCGATCAAGGGCCGCCGATTACGATCGGCGCCTATGGCGGTGCGAACCGTGGTGCAACGCGGGCCGAAGGGAAGAAAGGCCGTTGCATTCGCGGTCGACTGGCCGGGCTGGAGCAGGGGCGGGAGGAACCCAGAGGTGGCGCTCGAGCTGCTCGGGGCCTATCGACAACGATACCGACC
>DATEEG010000103.1:0-2789 GCA_035281305.1 Acidimicrobiia bacterium
CTCGACGGCCCTCTATCCGCCCAAGCGGTTTTTCGGGGCCGCCCGCAACATCGAAGAGGGCGGCTCTCTGACCATACTCGGCACCGCCCTCGTCGAGACGGGATCGAAGATGGACGAGGTGATCTTCGAAGAGTTCAAGGGAACCGGCAATATGGAGCTGCGGCTCGATCGCAAGCTCGCCGACCGTCGGATTTATCCGGCCATCGACGTCGAATCCTCCGGTACCAGACGGGAAGAACTGCTCTTTGACCGCAAGGAACTTGCGCAGGTGTGGAAATTGCGCAGAGTTCTGCTCGCCCTGGAATCAGGAGCATCCCTCGAGTTGTTGATAGATAGGCTGAAGAACTCCACCTCCAACGAGGAGTTCCTGGCCGACGTCGCCAAGAGCGGCAACTAACGGCGGGCACCGGCCCCTGCATAATCTGAGTCTCGCAAGTCGAAACGGAGTCGAAGGACATGAGAACCGCCATCCATCCCACCTACGCCGACACCACGGTTGTCTGTTCCTGTGGCAACCGCTTCGTCACCAGGTCGACCAAGCCCGGAGAGCTTCACGTCGAACTGTGCAATGAGTGCCACCCCTTCTTCACCGGTCGCCAGAAGCTGGTCGACTCGGGCGGCCGCGTCGAAAAGTTCCAGCGGCGCTACAGCACCTCTGACTACAGCAGCAAGAAGAAGAAAGCCAGCGCCGAAGAAGCCCCCACTGAGTGACCAACTGAGCGATTCGCACTCGAGTGCGCTCAATTGAGTTGCACATCGGAGCAGCCTTGCCGGGCGAGACCTGTACCGGCGTCAGACAGATAGATCGAACACCCTCCGATGAGTAACCAGCCGGCCGGCGACAAGACCCAACCAAACGCTCAGGCTGCGCTGACAGTTGGCGGCCAGGCGGTGCTGGAGGGCGTCATGATGCGAGGTCCCCAAGCCTGGGCGGTAGCGGTCCGCCGTCCCGACGGCATCATCGAGGCTGCCCGCCACGCTCTCCCGCGTCTGTCCTCGCGCTCGCGCTGGGCCAAAGTTCCGTTCATTCGCGGGGTTCTGGTTCTCGGTGAATCTCTGTCGCTTGGCTTCCGCGCTCTGTCCTGGTCCGCGCAAAAAGCCGCCGGCGAAGAAGAGGAGGAGATGACCAAGGGGCAGATCGCCGGGTCGATGACCATTGCCCTGTTGTTCTTTGCCGCTCTTTTCATCATTGCCCCGGCGGCGGCGGCGCGGGCTCTCACGGACGACCGATCCTTCTTCTACGCCGCAGTCGAGGGTGTGGTCCAACTCGCCATCTTCCTCGGATACCTCTGGCTGCTGGGACGGTCGAAAGAGATCAAACGGGTCTTTGCGTTCCACGGAGCCGAGCACATGTCGATCCACGCCTACGAGGCAGGCGATCCTCTCTCGATCGAACGGGTTCAGAAATACCCCCCCGAGCATCCCCGGTGTGGGACCAGCTTCCTGCTGCTCGTGATGTTCCTGGCGATCCTGATCTTCGGATTGCTGGGTCGACTGCCCTGGCCCTTGTTGATCGCCAGCCGGGTGATCGGCATTCCTGTCATCGCCGGCATCTCCTATGAGATGTTGAAGCTGTCCGGCGCCCACCAGGACAATCTCTTCGGTCGTTTCATGGCCGCACCGGGGTTGTGGCTGCAGAAGCTGACCACTCGCTATCCCGAGCCCGATCAGATCGAGGTGGCGGTTGCCAGCCTGCTGTCAGCTTTGGAAGACGACGAGGTGGCCGACGTGATCGCCAGGGGCGAGCTGCCTGCCGCCGCGCTGGCCGCCCGAGCCCGTTAGCTTCCGGATTGACGATTGCCATGGATCAGGGACTTGTTGCGCGCCTCGAAGAGTTGACGCTCAGCCTGCACGAAGTGGAGGAGCAGATGTCCGCGGCCGAGTCCGGCCGGTTCGCGGAACTCGGTCGACGCCACTCCGAACTGGCTCCCATCGTCTCCCTCTTCGAGAGGTGGAAGCAAGCCGAATCGGATCGTTCCGAGGCGGAGCAACTGGCTCATTCAGATGCCGACCTTGCCGCCGACTTCAGGCGCCTGGCGAGCGAGAAGGAGGAAGAGGCTGCAGACCTCGAGCGAGAGCTCCGGGCACTGCTGGCTCCCCGCGATCCCCAGGACGACCGGGACGTGATCCTCGAGATCCAGAAGGCTGCGGGTGGGGACGAAGCGGCGATCTGGGCCGGTGACCTGCTGCGGATGTACGAGCGGTATGCCGAGCGCCATCGTTTCAAGATCGAGTCAATGGAGAGTTCGGAGTCCGAGGCCGGGGGCTTTGGCAAGGTCACGGTGGCCGTCAAGGGCAAGGGGGCGTTCTCGCGGTTCAAATACGAGGGAGGGGTCCATCGGGTCCAGCGCGTGCCGAAGACCGAGGCCGCCGGACGCATCCACACTTCGACGGCGACGGTGGCGGTCCTCCCCGAGGCTGACGAGGTCGACGTCGAGATCGATCCCAACGACGTCTGGGTCGACGTCTACCGCTCGCAGGGTCCCGGCGGCCAATCGGTCAACACGACCGACTCGGCGGTGCGACTCACCCACGTCCCCACCGGGCTCATCGTCACCTGTCAGGACGAAAAGTCCCAGTTGCAGAACAAGGACAAGGCCTTCCGGATCCTCAGGGCGCGGCTCTACCAGATGAGGCTCGACGAGCAGCAGGCGGCCGTCTCCGGGGCTCGCCGGGCTCAGGTGGGCAGCGGCGAGCGCTCCGAGAAGATCCGTACCTACAACTACAAGGAGAACCGGGTCACCGATCACCGTTTGGGACTCACCCTCAAACGCCTCGACCAGGTTCTC
>DATEEG010000104.1:0-9040 GCA_035281305.1 Acidimicrobiia bacterium
CCCCCATGCGCGGCTGCGACTCATCGACGGAGCCGGCCACAACCCCCAGGAGGAGCAGACCGGTGAGGTGATGGAAGCCATCAGCAAGTTCATCTCCCAGCCGGGCGATCGTTTCAGCGAGAGGATGAAGAGTGCCTCGGGGATCTAACGCAGATTTTCCCACTTGCGCGATGGTGATGAGGCCCGGCGTCACGATCCCAAGGGGATCGGGTTCGGGCTGTCACGTTTCGGCAGACTCGGCGGCGATCTTCATCCCGTCAGCCTCGATGGACATGTAGCGATTGACCAGGCCCTTATAGAACAGACCGATCATCGGTATAGCAAGGCCCCGCATGTCCAAGCTCAAAGTCAGGCGCGAGCGAACTCGCGCCAAGCTTTCGACCCTATGGCCGGCGACACTGCTGATGCCGCCTGACTTCTGGCGCCATTCGAAGTAGGACGGCGCCTCCCAGACGGTGACTTCCCATGTGCCCTCCGGCAGCTTCGGTTGCTTGAGGAGTATGCGGCTCCCTGGGCCGATAGGGGCGGGCGTGAGCAACTCCACGACGTCGACCGTTTCGATGCGCCGCGGCCAGGCCTCCAGGTCGCTGAGCACGTCCCAGACGCGCTGCTGCTCAGCGTCGATATCGATGGATTGTTCAAAGCGCATGCCGGGACGCTCCCCGAAGTCCTGCCCAGGTCGGATCAACGCAGCAGGCTAGTAAGGCGCAATGAACCTCCTTCGCTGCGCGGTAGCGCCTAGGAGACTCGGCGGCGGTAAGCAACCTTGGCGAAGAAATACGCGGCGATCAAGACGCCGACACACCAGGCGAGGGCGATCCAAACGTCGGTGCCGACCGGTTGTTGTGTGAGCAAGGAGCGGACCGCGTTGACGATCGAGGTCACTGGCTGGTTCTCGGCGAAGGCGCGAACTGGACCAGGCATGGTGTCGGTGGGCACGAAAGCCGAGCTGATGAACGGCAGGAAGATGAGCGGGTAGGAGAACGCGCCCGCCCCCTCGGCGGACTTTGCCGACAAGCCGGCGATCACGGCCAGCCACGTCAGCGCCAGGGTGAAGAGGATCAGGATGCCGGCGACCGCAAGCCAGGCCCAAGCCCCCGCCCCCGAGCGGAAGCCCGTCAGGAGGGCGACGAGAACGACCACGACAAGTGAGAGCAGAACGGCGACGAGCGAGGTCAGCACGTGCGCCCACAGGACGGACGATCGTGCGATCGGCATGGATTGGAAGCGTTCGAAGATTCCACTCTTCAAATCCGTGAAGAGCCGGAGTGCGGTGTAGGCGACGCCCGACGCAATGGTGATCAGCAAGATGCCGGGCAGCATGTATTCAACATACGAGACGGATCCGGTGTCGATCGCGCCACCGAACACGTAGACGAACAGCATCATGATTGCGATCGGTGTGATCGCCGTCGTGATGATGGTGTCCAGGCTGCGTGCGATATGGAGAAGGGACCGCGCGGTCAAGGCGGCGGTGTCGTCGAACAGGTGCGTCGTCATCATCATTCCTTGGTTGTACGGGGCACGTTGCTTGGTACGCCACCGGCGCTGCCGTTGCCGACGACGGTGAGGAAAACCTCCTCGAGCGTGGGCTGCTTCTCGACGTATTCGACCCTGGCCGGCGGGAGCAGCTGTTTGAGCTCGGCGAGGGTGCCGTCGGCGATGATCCGCCCCTCGTGCAGGACGGCGATCCGGTCCGCGAGGTGCTCCGCCTCGTCCAGGTACTGAGTCGTGAGAAAAACTGTTGTGCCTTGCTCGGCGAGATCCTTTACGGCCTGCCATACCTCGAGGCGCGCCTGTGGGTCGAGCCCGGTGGTCGGCTCGTCGAGAAAGATGACCGGCGGACTCCCGATGAGGCTCATCGCGATGTCGAGGCGGCGTCGCATGCCACCCGAATAGGTCGCCACCTTCCGCCTCGCCGACTCGGTCAACGAGAAGCGAGCGAGCATGTCATCGGCGATCGTGCCCGGGCTCTCGAGGTGCCGCAGCTTGGCGATCAGCACGAGGTTCTCCCGTCCGCTGAGGATCTCGTCGACGGCCGCGAACTGACCGGTGAGGCTGATGGACTCCCGCACGTCGGCCGCTTGTGTCGCGACGTCGAAACCCCGGACTCTGACGGTCCCGGCGTCGGCGTTGAGCAGCGTGGACAGAATCTTCACGACGGTGGTCTTGCCCGCTCCGTTCGAGCCGAGCAGGGCGAAGATGCTGCCTTCCGCCACCTCGAAGTCCACCCCTCGCAGCACCGCCATCTCCTTGTATGACTTCTCGAGCGCCTTCACATGGATCGCGGGTGCGGGAGCCGTCGGGGCCGTCATGAAAGCGTCCGGTCTTTTTCAGCGGCGCCCTCGATTGCTCTGGTGAGCCGGTTCCGTTCCCGGGTGACATATCCGCCCTGGGGGTATTTCCGCACGAATGTCTCGACGAACTCGACGGGATCATCGCCGACGACGTCGCGAATGGGGGCCCCATCCGCCGCGGTCTGTTCGAGCAGATCCGCCAGATCTTCCAGCATCGAAGCCGCGCTATCGCCATCGGTCGGGCCGAAATGCATCAGATACCTTTCCACCGCCTCAACCGCCGTCCGATAGTTGGGGGGAAGGAGACGCGTGCGCGCCTTGTATGCCCGCCAGCGCCGCTTGTCGCCGATCACCTTCGATATGACGTCTGAGATGCCCATTTTCACTTGCCTCCTTCGGGAGCAGTCGGAGCGGTAACGGATTGCGCTCTCGCATACCATCGGTTTTCAAATACTAACAGTATCCAAAGTCCAGCGGTATGTCAAGCTAATCTGGGTTCGTGGCAGAAGACGGTCCAGCGATTCCGCTCACCCGGGCAGAGCAGCAGTCCCGCACCAGGGCCGCCCTCGTCGCTTCGGCGCGCCGGGTATTCGGGCTCAACGGGTTCAACGGAGCCAACCTGGCGGCCATCGCTCGTGAAGCCGGATTGACCAAGGGCGCCGTCTACTCCAATTTCGAAAGCAAGGCGGACCTCTTTCTGGCGGTCCTGGATGACGACCTGGTCAGCCTGGATCCCGAGACGTGGGATCCGGTGGCCAGGTTCGCCGACGTCCCCAACTTGGAGGGCCAGAGCGTCAGACTGCCTGGTCTCGCCGCTGAGATGCGCGAAGCCCTGGGATTCGGACTGGCAACGCTCGAATTCGCCGCGTCAGCCGCAAGGGACCAGCATCTGTCGGAAGCGTTCGGCCAGCGCCTGGGCCGGATCCTCGCCGGCTTCGAGGCAATCGCCCGGAGAGGTCACGAGGACGACGATCCGTTGAGTGTGGAACAACTCGGAGCCATGCTGATGGCCTTCGATCAGGGTGCCGCCATTCACTGGCTCACCGGCCAGATGGACCTCGACGTCGACATGATGCGCGAGGTGATGAACAGAATGCTCCGTCCGACCAAGAAGAGCGGCGCCGACGAGATCTGACCGGTCGGGGGCCCGGGGATACTTTCCGTTTCCGTCCAAACCCTCCCATTGCCACAGAGGCTCGGTTGGCGAGGCAGGGTGCGGTGCTCGATGTCTAGCCTCGGATCCGGATCCCGAAACAGCGTCGGACGTCGTTTTGAAACCCGCGTGCCGTCTGCGCTTGTCGGTCGATATCTTGAAGCCACTTCGGAGGTTTGGTCATGGATTATTCGGCGATGCCAACCAGGGAGCTTCTCGAGTTTCCCCTCACGACGGCACTGTTTGGTCGGCGCTCCCGGCGCTTCGGACTGGGCATGGAGATCCCGTCGGGACCGCTCGCTTTCAGGTCGGGCAAGAACGCCATGCCGCTTTCCGAACTCGAGCAGGCGCTGCTGATCTCTGCCGCTACCGGGGTGTCCGGGTGGACGTTCGGGGTCCCGTTTGGCCCACGCACGCCCGAGTCGCACGCTGAGTTCACGCTCCGTTTTACCGGTCGCACCGCCCCGACCGCTGCCGGCCTGGGCACTCCGGCCCTCTTCTTCACTGACGACGATGGCTGTTATCTCACAAGGACGAGAGACCTCTCACCTCCCCTCATGCGGGTCGCGGAAGAGGATGTGCTGGAGCGGATACTGGAAACCTCCCGGACGGCGACGGCACGGGTCAGGCAGGGTCGTCTCGATGTGCCTTCCACCCCACCGCACATCTTGCCCCCCAACCTGTGGTGGGCGAACAGGCCCGGCTCCACTCTGTTCATGCCCGTAGGTGATGCCAGCGAAGAGTGCCTGGGGATCCTGGCGCTCATGATGCGACACGGAGTGATGGTGGTGGATCACGACACTGGTGGGCCGGCGGGGAATCTGGACCCCTTCGTTCGCTCGGGCCTGCTTGACAGCGAGAAGCGCTTCCCCTTGTCCGAGCTATTGGCAGATGTCAACGACAGCCTGTGTCTCGAACTTGCCTTCATGGGCCACAACATCGTTCTCATGCTTCAGGCCGTGGGTTTGGGGGGCCTCTACTTCAACGGCATGGATGGACTCAGCGCTCTCGGCGCATATGCCGGTGATGGAGTAGCAGGACTCGGGTTTCGATTTGTCGAGGACGAACGCTGGGCTACCCCGAATCCGGTTGGTCTCGAAGGTTTCTACGAGGCCCTCTGTCCCCCGAACTATCCCGACATGCATGCCGCGGTGGAGGCGTTCGTCGACCGCAAGTTCGGCACAGGTGGCGCCTACGATCCCGCCACAGGGGGTCCCTGGCGGCAGGCTGCGGCGGTGAAGGAGACCGTGGTTCCCTACAGCAGCGAATTCGTCGACTGCCTGGCGGAAATCGCTCAATACATCTACGACAAGTACGGCAAGTTCCCCGGAACCAGGAGCACCATCATGCTCCCGGGTTTCGTCCAGGCCCATCACCTCGACACGGATTTCTACGACGCCTACTACCAGGAGGGGCCCTACCTGGAGACCCACGCCCGGCACTTCGAGGTTTGGCACGAGGGTCGTTGAGCCGACCGGTCCCGTCGGGCGATCCTGCCAGGACCGGGTTTGCCCGAAGGGGAAGCCTGCACGGAAACCGCGGTTCGATGGGATCAGCTTCGGTAGCCTCCTAATCCGTGTCCGACCTGCCAGATGGTGTAGTCACATTCTTGTTCACGGACGTCGAGGGAAGCACACGCCTTTGGCAGGATGCCCCCGAGGTGATGGCACAGGCTCTCCGCATCCACGACGGGGTGATCGAAGAGGCGGCACGATCGAACAACGGCGTCCATATCGGAGCACGGGGGGAAGGCGACAGCCACTTTGTCGTTTTCTCCGTGGCTGCGGATGCAGTCGCCGCGGTGACGGCGATCCAGAGACAACTAGCCGAGATCGCCTGGGACACTCCGAGACCCATCAAGGTGCGGGCCTCGATCCACACCGGCGCGGTGGATCTCCAGCTCGGTCAGTATTACGGCACGCCGGTCAACCGGGCGGCGCGCCTACGCGCGATTGCCCACGGCGGACAGACTCTGATTTCTGCCAGCACCTGGGAGCTGGTCAAGGACTGCCTGCCGAACGGCGTGAGTGTCGTGGATCACGGCCAGCATCGGCTGCGCGACCTGACCAGCCCCGAGCATGTCTACGAGGTGGTGCTTGACGGGCTTGAACGCACCTTCCCTCCCCTGAAATCGCTTGACCTCACCCGCAACAACCTCCCGATTCAACTCACCGACTTCATCGGCCGTCCCGAGGTTGAGGAGATAAAGCGGCTCGTCAGGGCGACCAGACTTGTCACCGTGCTGGCACCTGGAGGCGTGGGAAAGACCCGTTCGGCCATTCAGGCATCCGCTGAGCTGATATCGGAGTTTCCCGACGGGGTCTTCTTCATCGATCTGGCGCCCATCGACTCATACCGTGACATCGCCCAAACGGCTGCCGAGGCGCTCGGCCTCGCCCTTGCCGGCAACGACGACCTCGAGTCCCAGCTCCTGACCCATCTCGTGAACGAGCGGCAACTCCTGATCTTCGACAACTTCGAACACGTCAGCGAAGGAAAGGCGCTCATCGCCCGGATCCTGACAGCAGCGCCGGAGGTGAGAATCCTGGTAACCAGTCGGGTGAAGCTGGCCATCTCAGGGGAGACGATCTTCAATCTCCCGGGACTGACCGTCGCCTGGAACACGGCGGAAGAAGCCTTCGAGGCCAGCGGGGTTCGTCTCTTCATCGATGCCGCCAAGCGGGCCGACGCTCTCTTCTCTCTGGACGTCGGTGACCTGGAACCGTTGTCGCGAATTCTTCGTCTGGTCGGCGGGACGCCGCTAGGCATAATCCTTTCGGCGTCGTGGGTGGACACGCTTCCGGTCCATGAGATAGCCGACGAGATCGAGAAGAGCATGGACTTTCTCGAAGCCGGCCAGTCGGACCAGCCAGAACGGCACCGCAGCATGCGAGCTGTGTTCGAGTACTCGTGGCGGTTGCTGGATGGAGAGGAGCGTCGCACGTTCGCCGGTCTGTCGGTCTTCAGGGGCGGCTTCACCAGAGAAGCGGCCCAAGCCGTCGCCGGCGCCTCAGTTCGTCACCTCTCGAACCTGGTGAGCAAATCTCTCATCAGTTTCGACCGGAGGAGCAACCGATACACCGTCCACGAACTCCTGCGCCAGTACGCCGAAGGGGAACTTGCCGCGGACTCCGCGAGGCTTGAAGCGACCGTGGAAGAACACGCCCGGTACTTCGCAGGCTTAGCCGGAATCGCAGCTCAGAAGCTCTTTACGGGTGGGGGACAGCAAGATGGCCTACGCCTTGTCGACGATGACATAGACAACATGAGGCTTGCCCTCAGAGATGCCTGCAAGTCGGCTGACCCGGAACGGGCCCGAGCATTCTTGTTGGCCTTCGCGTGGATCTACGAGGTCAACGGATGGATCAAGGCGGGCGCCGAGATGTGCGCTGAAGTCAGGGAAACTTTCGAAGGCCGCGACGAAGAGAGTGCAGTTGTGGCAGCAGCTCTGGCGGCAACCAGCGAAGCCAAGTTCCTCACCAATCTCGGCCAGCTTGAAACGGCAGCTCCGATCGCCGCGTCGGCAGTGAACTCCTTGCGGACGACAGGCGACACTCTCGCTTACCTGATTGCTCTCGAGTCGTTGAGCGAGATCATGGTCTATCGCGGGGAGATCGACGCGGTTCTGGAGCTGATACACCGGGCCAGGAGCATCGGCGACGAATCGGGTTACGTCTTGTATTCGGCCGCGATGAGCGGGTATGTGGCCGCCGCATTACTCCAGCGAGGCGAGGTCGAATCGGCTCTGGAGATCCTCCGTGAAGGAGAACAGATCCTGGTAAAGGGAGGTGACCAGATGCTGCTTGGTTGGAATCTGGCTATCCAGGGGTCGATTGCACTGGCGCAGAGTCGGCTAGACGATGCCGCACTCCTGCACAGCCGCCAGGTGCAGGTCGCCCGCCGTGTCGGTTACAAGAGAGTTCTCGCCCTGGGTCTGGTCGGACTTGGCCAGATCCAGATCCAACTTGGCAAGTGGAAAGCGGCGGATCAAACGCTATGCGAAGGCCTCGAGCTCTTGGAGCGAATGGGGCTGGTCACCGAGATGGGCCACGTTGCTCTCATGCTGGCGAAGGTCATGTCGAATACCGGTGACAGGGAGCGTGCCGTCGAGGCGGCGTCGTGCGTTCGAGCCGATCCCTCGAGCCACCGGCCGTTCTTGGAGACGACTCCGCCTGCCGAGTCGGCCGCAGAGTTGCTGGCTGAGCTTGCTGCGACGGTGGACGCCGGCGCTTTCGCGTCTGCCGTCGCCCGCGGTGAGGTGAAGGGTCTTGACGTACTGGTCAAGGAGCTTCTGGCCGAGCGCCGCACTCCAGCCACAGCAGTAGCTTGACGACCTCCCCACTCCTTTGAGAGAGCCTCCGTCGCACGACGGAGGCGGAGGTCCGGGCCCGAGCCGACGGTTTACCGTTGCAACGGTTCAGACGGCGCAAAAGGAGGTGTTCTCATTGAGCCAGGACATGGCCGCTTCCGACGGCAGGGCACACGAGTCCGAGGTGACGCGGGCGCAAAAGGAATTGCGCTACGCCTACCGGGCGGCCTCCGTCGGCCAGATGTACGCCGGGGTGGTGTGGCTGACCGCGGCTGTGGCATGGCTCACGAATGGCTCCACCTCGGGAATCATCGTTCTAGTCATCGGTGGCTCTCTCATCTACCCGGTGACGACATTGGTCTCACGTCTCCTTGGAAACCCTGGAACGGTGGCCTCGACCAATCCCCTCAAGGAAGCCAGTGTCGCAATACCCCTGGTCGGGCCTCTCGGGGTTCCCCTGGCCGCGGCGGCAGCTCTCTACGACGTCGCTTGGTTCTTTCCCGCTTTTATGGTGTTGATGGGGGCCCACTATCTGCCTTTCGCTCATCTATATGGGATGCGGGTGTTCATCCCGCTGGGAGCCGGCATGTGGCTTGCCGGCCTCGCCATCGGGATGTGGGCGCCTGGCACGGCCGTTCTCGGGGCCTTCCTCACCGGGGCCGCCTTGTTAGCCGTAGGAGTCAAGGCGGCGGCGGACTACCGACGCGAGTTCGCCGCCTGAGCCCTCAGGTCAGCCCGCAACGCCGCAGGGCCTCGCATTTCACCACGCGTGGCCGATTTCTATCGTGACGTCGTGACCAGTACATCCGATCTCGTGCCCCCCGCTTCGCCGAACGGCAAGGAAGTGCTCACTCCGTCGAGTCGGGCCGAGTGGAGGAGCTGGCTTGCCTCCAATTACGACCGGAAAGACGGTCTGTGGATCGTGCATCGCAAGAAGTCGAGCAAGCTCGAAGGTCCCTTGTACGACGAACTGGTGGAGGAGGCGTTGTGCTTCGGGTGGATCGACAGCCAGTCGCGTCGGATCGACGAAGACCGGAAGATCCAATGGTTCTCCCCGCGCCGACGGGGTGGCGTGTGGTCGGCGCTAAACAAGTCACGAATCGCCAAATTGCAGAAGGAAGGGTTGATGACAGAAGTTGGCCAGGCGACGATCGACCAGGCCAAAGCGGACGGGTCCTGGTCGCAGACGGACGAGGTCGACGCATTGATCATCCCCTCTGATCTCGAAGAAGCTCTCGCTGCGTCACCGGCAGCACGCATTGCCTACGAAGAAATGATCGA
>DATEEG010000105.1:0-3096 GCA_035281305.1 Acidimicrobiia bacterium
GTCCATGGTGGAAGCGACGTCGCCGTGCGGATCAGCAAAAACGGAAGTGACGCGTTTGTGGAGGTTCAGGATCGGGGTGACGGAATCACTCCTGAAGACCTCCCCCACGTCTTCGAGCGTTTCTACAAGGCCGACCCGGCGCGGGCGGGGCGGGGCAGCGGGCTTGGCCTGGCGATCGCCCTGGAGAACGCACGGTTGATCGGTGGAAAGATTGAGGTGTGGAGCGAGCCGGAATCAGGCTCGCGCTTCACACTGAGTTTGCCCGTTGCGAAAACGTTACTCGAGGGTGAGCGTGCTGATACGAGCGCCAGCGAGGATGCTTCGCGATGATCACATCGAGAGGAGCCCTGATGAAGAAGATCGGACTTGCTGCATCCGCCGCGTTTCTGGTCTTGGTCACGATCGTGGCGACGCGGGCGGGCCTGGAGTTCTCCGGCGGGGCCCAGTCGGCGGGTCCCGTCCCTGGCACGCCCACTGCGTCCGCCACCCGAGTCGCGTTGCCGGACTCCGATGTGCCCGCGGTCGACTACACGCTTGACCTTGAGACCGGACTCATGACGCCGCTCCCGGAGGCCATCATCAACTCGCTCGGCCCGGCCTATGTCGGCATGAGCACATATGACCAAACCTCGTCGCGTTACGCTGTATCACCTGACGGATCGAGGCTCGCCTATATAGCGGATGACCCCGTTGACCAAACGACTGTGCAGTTGTTTGTCGCCGGCATCGACGGCACCGAAATACGACAGCTCACGCGCCACCCGCCGATATGCTGCCCTGCCGCCCCCGACTGGTCGCCGGACGGCACCAAGGTCGTTTTCCAATCACCACAAGGCATATACATCGTCGAGGTCGCCAGCGGCTCGTTGACCAAGGTGGTTCCCCCGGATCCCAATTATGTGGCCGACAAGGAACCAACGTTCTCTCCAGACGGCACGCGCATCATCTACACCCACGATGGCGTCCGAGCGGTGCCGGTCTCGGGCGGCCCGAGCACTCTTCTCTTCGGCGGCGGGATAGGGGGAATGAGTGGGGCGTCCAACGCATCGGTCTCACCCGACGGCACCCAGGTGACCATGTTTGGCCACATCGGCGGGAGCTGCTGCTATCGAGTCCTGGGAAATATCGACGGGACCGAGCTGAAGCCCTTGGGAAACGTCGACGGAACCGGAGTCGGCCTGTGGGGGTCGAATGCCTCTGGAACGTGGTCGCCGGATGGAGACCGAATCGTTTCTCGGGCGGACATCGACAGCATCGCCGTCACCGACGTGGCTACGGGCCAAGTCGAGGTCGTCGCACGCGGTAACGGCGCCATCTGGCTCGACGATCACACCCTGCTGGTCGAGGTCTCGTAACGCACGAAGAATCCACAAGGAGATCCAGACATGAATAACCGCTTTCTCCTCATTCTCTTATCGGTAGCGATGCTGGCCGCGTGTGCAAACCTGACACAAGCTCCGACAGCGGAGGAGGTCGCCTCAGGCTTCCAGGAGGCCTATGGCGCGTTCGACGAAGAACGTGCGATCACCTATCTGGCGGAGGACGCCGACATCCGGGGCTTAATAGGATCGGTAAATCCAGGGCAAATGGAGGGAACCCTGGATGAGTTCCGATTGCTCGTCGCATGGCTCAAAGCCATGGGCTACAAGCAGGTTCTTCACCCTTGTGAGGAATTGGTCAGCTCATCCCCGGATACGAAACTGCGGTGCACCTTCGATTTCCATGGGATCAGGTCTGATGAGGTAGGGCTAGGTCCTTACACGGGCAGTTACTTCACGTTCACCATTCAGGATGGAAAGATCATTGAGGCTTCGAAGCATTTCGGGACCGAGGAGTTCAGTGGGCAGATGTGGGAGCCGTTCAGCAGCTGGGTGTTCGAGACCTACCCTGAGGATGCATCGGCCATGTACCGAAGTAGTGGCGCGGGCGCAAGGCTGACGGAGGAGTCAGTTCGGCTCTGGGAGTTGCACAGTCAGGAATACGTAGAGCTGGAAACGCCAGATAGCTAGAGATGCCGGAGAAAGCTAGGCCTGAAGGGATCCCTTCGCCGGATGGCGCAGCCGACACTGCTGATCGCGAGTTACTCGAATCAACCGGGGGGCGCCTCCGGGCGACGGATATGCTGCCAGAGACCTGGTACTGGACGGAGGTCCGCTACCCCGAATGGAGACAGGCATGCTGCCCATAACCCGTAGACATCTTGCCGATCCCGAAGAGACGATGCCCTTCAAGCATGGGAAGTCCGTTCTCGTCCGCCTCGGCGCCGAGGAGGTCTGGCGCTCTGTTCTGGAGCCCGGCTGGAACTGGGACGAGGACCTAGAGCCCTATGCAGAAGGAGCAACGAGTTGTCCGCTCACCCATCGCGAGCTGGTGATCTCAGGAACCATCCGATATCTCATGGATGACGGCACCGAGGTGGTCGCCTCCGAAGGGGACGCTCTGTTCATCCCACCTGGCCATCGAGCCTGGGTTGTGGGAGATGAAAGCTGTGTCCTCATCGACTGGCAGACGGAGCCAAGCTTCTGATGCCATAAGGCCGTCCTATTACGTGCCGATAGCCGGACGGTGTCTGATGGGGGTGGTACTCCAGAATCGGGTGATCTCCGACGTCTCCCACGGGAATAGTTTCAGGACTCGTCTGACACGGTCGTCTGATGGTTGAGCTTCGATGTCATCCCAGATCTCGAGTCCAGACCAAACCACTCCCTCGGTCGAGGACACTCGGTCGGTTTCTGCGTAGAGTCTCGCCACCATGACCTCTGACTCCTTGTCCATTCCGGTCGGTCGAGTGCGCCGCCTAGGTGGCTTCAACCGGCCGTGGCGCATCCTCGTAGTGGCGGTCGCCGCGCTGTTAGGGCTCATCGGCCTATCAACAGGAGTGCACCTTGCCGTCCTCTCGCCAACCGGGCCGCATGCGGTGGGGCGGGAGCGAGTAGTTCTCGTGGACGTCGACCGACCTGAACTGCATACCCGAGATACGGGGGACGTTCGCTCGGTTCCCGTTCTGCTTTGGTATCCAGCCGACGCCGATTCAGGCGATCCGGCGGTGTATGTCGATGAACTGGACCGCATCGGCGCAGGATTGACAGAGAGCGG
>DATEEG010000106.1:0-3020 GCA_035281305.1 Acidimicrobiia bacterium
TTCAATGGATGGGGGGTCCATGGCCCTGTCAACTGAGGAGCGAACCAGATCCGCAGCTTCGTGTTCGATCCGTCCTCACGGTCTGTACAGAACAGCCACCAGAGGCCATCGTGTTGAATCACGGTGGAGTCGAGCGCCGCCACCCCTGCGATGAGGGTCGCGTGACGCTCCCAGACGTACGGGAACTCGACGGCCCGGTAGAGGCGCACCTCTTTTGCCTGGTAGGTCTCAGGGATGCACCAGTATCGCCCTTCCCACTTGAAGACGTAGGGGTAGGAAGCGTGTACGCCGGCGTCAATGACCGGGCGAGGTCTGGCGGCCCAGTCGGTCAGGTCCAAGGCGGAGATCACCCCGTGCCGGGTGCGGTAGTCATAGTCCTCGACCAACGCCCAGAGCCCACCGTCCGTCTCCACGGGAAAAGGGTCGGCGAGGTAGCGCGTAGCCCCCTGTTCGGGAAACCACCGAATAGCCGGGAGGGTCCCGTTGAGAACCGAGGCGATCGGGGCATCGGCGACACCGACCGTCCAAATGGCGGCCGCGGTTAGGCCCTTCCACTGAGAACGGATGAGCTGAATTGCCTGTCGGGCCAAGAAGCGGATCATGACCAGATTGCCGGGGTCACGCCGAACCGCGGCTTGTGTGCTGCTGGGTGACGCCGAGGCAGCCGAGGGATTGGCACTTCGGAGGCCGCCGACCACCGCGGCCGGCCACTCCGAGCTTCCCAAGAACAACTCATCCCGGGTTCGTCGGTAGGAGTGGGCAACCGGCTTGAAGAAGCCCCGATAAAGGACAATTCCTGCGTCGAGGCGTTCGGTCAGCCTCTGCAGGATCGAGCCCACGACCTTTTCGCCGTTCATGAGCTCCCAGAAACCGGGGGGCCGGCCCCGATAGGTCCGCTCGTCCCCATGATGGAAAGACCAGACCCCCCAACGGGGGGCCTGCAAGACCTCACCCTTGATGATGCCGAACCCGAAACGGAGAATGAAGTCGAGGTCAAGCGCCCGGATAGCCGCCACATCGTCGTCACTGAAGCGCTCGGCGTACCGTCCGACCCGTTCGGTTCGACAGGCCATGAGAGGAACGTCCGAAAGGTCCGCCTCGAGGCCGACGGGTCGCGACGCCACCGATCTTCTCTCTACGAAACCCTTGTTGTAGAGATTCCACAACAGGCGGGGCCAGTCGGTAAGACGGCGCAGCTTGTTCGTCCGACCCGCCCTCCGATCAGGAATGATCACTACCGCCGCTTCGACGCCCTCCATCGCAAGCAGTGACCGGATGGCTGAGGCTTGCCACGCCGGGAACCGATACCCGTTGGACATGATTCCAAAGCGCGTGGTCCGGCCCGGAGGCGCAGGGGGGGAGAAAGCCATTGCCGCCTAAAGTTAACGAAGGAAACTTCGTGTATTGGTGGGCTTCAAGTACCTCTTTGTCATCAACTCATTTCTCGCAGGTGGAGCCGAGCGATCCCTGATCGAGCTTCTACCTGTCATCAGGGCGCAGGACGTCACGCTCATCGTCGCGTGCCTCTACCGGCGCGACGTGGGCTTCGAAGATGAGGTCCGGGAGTCGGGCTTCGACGTTCGGGTGCTCCCCGGGTCGAATCTGACGAGAAAGACCTTGGCGTTGCGCCGGCTGATCAAGGAGGAACGGCCCGATGTTGTCCATACCGCGCTCTTCGAGTCTGATCTGGCCGGCCGGTTGGCATCGATCGGATTGAGAGTTCCGGTGATGACCACACTTGCCAATACCGCCTACGACGATGCCCGGCTGGGTGATCCGAATGTCAACAAGAGGCGGCTCAAGTTGGTGAAGTGGGTCGACGGCTTCACCGCCCGTCACCTGACCCAGCACTTCCATGCCGTAAGCCAGGCGGTGAAAGACTCGACAGTTGAGCGCCTCCACGTGCCCGCCGACAGGATCACTGTCGTCAAGCGAGGTCGCGACGAGACCCGTCTCGGAGAGAGGACGCCCGAACGCCGTCGCCGGGTTCGCCGGGCCCTGGGCCTCGACGACGATGCGGTAGTACTGGTCGCCGTGGGGCGGCAGGAGTATCAGAAAGGGCATCGCCATTTGATCGATGCGTTCCCGGCCGTCATCGCGGCCCACCCGCGCGCCCGACTTCTCGTCGTCGGTCGGGAGGGCCATGCCAGCCGTGACCTGGGGACACGGATCGCTGCCCTCGGCTTGGAGAAAGAAATCACGATTCTGGGCCACAGGGAGGATGTGACGGATGTCATGGCGGCCTGTGATCTATTTGTGTTCCCGTCCCTTTACGAGGGACTGGGGGGCGCCTTGATCGAGGCGATCGGCCTCGGCTTGCCAGTGGTCGCAAGCGAAATCCCCGCAATAGGAGAAGTTGTTCGCCATGGTGAGAACGCCGACCTGGTGCCCCCGGCGGACTCGGAAGCCCTGGCCCGGGCGATCGTCGACCTGTTGTCAGACCGGGATCGTCTTCATTCCTACGCGGTGCGCAGCCGGCAGCTGTTCGATGAGGAGTTCACGGCAGGAACATCCAACCAACGGCTCATACAACTGATCAGCAGAGTGGCAGGGGAGGGCCGCACCGGACTGCGATGATCTGCGGGGGAAGGCCTCTCGCCCAGGCGGTGGGCGACATCTGATCCCACCGTTCTCCGCCAGCGGCACGGTGAGACACAGCCACCTCCACCCATGGCCTAAACAGGATCTCGCCGAGCGTCCGGGAGCCGTGGGTCCTCGCAGGAGCTTCCGTCGCCTTTATCGCATATCGGTCAGGTCCGACCGAAACGGTCGAAGTCCGGCAACTCCACTTCCTGGTCCTCGATGAGGCGTTCGACCGCGGCGACGGCGTCGGTCAGGTCGAAGGGGGTGGCGTCGTGCCAGGGATCTCCCTGCAATCGATCGAGGTCCGCGCGCAGCGTGAACTGGGAGGGTTCGGTCCGTTGGAGGTCTTCCCAGGCTATGGGCATGGCGATCGGTGCTCCATCGCGCGGTCGCAGTGAATAGGGGGACACTCCAGTTGCCCCGAAACCGTTTCGAAG
>DATEEG010000107.1:0-2376 GCA_035281305.1 Acidimicrobiia bacterium
CAGGACTTTCTGCTCGCCTCCAATCGGGAGTCGCTGATGTGGTTTGCCAACATGGGCTGCATCGAGATCCACCCCTTTCACTCCCGGGCCGGAAACCTCGAACATCCCGATCTAGCCATCTTTGATTTCGATCCGGCCGAAGGGGCCGACTGGGAACAGGTCGTGGCGGGAGCGAAGCTCCTCGAAGTGCTGCTCGGCCGGCTAGGCCTCCACGGATATCCCAAGCTCTCCGGTTCCAAGGGGCTTCACGTCTACGTGCCGATCGAGGCCAAATATCGACACTCGCGGGTACGGCGCCTGGTGGAAGCGATCGGCAAACTGCTCGTCGCTGCCAACCCCGCTGATCTCACCATGGAGTGGGATATCCCCAAACGCAAAGGCAAGGTCTTCATCGACCACAACCACAATGCCTATGGTCAGACCATCGCTTCGGTGTACTCGGTTCGCCCCCGACCCGGAGCGCCGATTTCCTTTCCGATCACCTGGAATGAAGTCGACACGGCTCGCAATGGCGATTTCAACATCGGAAACTTCTGGGACCGCCTCGCCCGGTTCGGAGATCTCTTTGCCCCGGTCGCTAAAGGGGGACAGACCATTGAGGCAGTAGAGACCACCCTCGGTATAGAGGGCGAGGTGCGCAACCAGAAGGCAGAATGAAGCATGGACCTCTACGCCCGGGTCAACATCCTGGACGGGCGATCCGTTCGTTTGACCCACGGCGATCTCAGGGAGGTCGTCCATCTCGACGCCGATCCCATCGGCCGCTGCCTGTCATGGGAGCGACTCGGGGTTGACTACCTGCATGTGGTCGATCTCGACGCCGCCATTCGGCGCGAGTACCGCAATCGCCCCCTGATCGACGAGATCCTCAAGGCCGCCACAATCCCGGTCCAGGTGGCGGGCGGAGTTCGATCTGAGTCCGAGCTCGAACGCCTGATCAACAATGGTGCCTGGCGGGTGGTGATGGGGACGGCGGCGATCGAGAACCAGAACATGGTCTGGGAGGCGTGCCGCAACTTCCAAGACAAAGTTGCCGTCGCCCTCGATGTACTGCCCGACGGCGAGGTGGTCACCGGCGGCTGGACCGGACACTCGGGTCGATATCTCGAAGAGGCCTTAGTTGAGATGTCCTCGGCCGGGGCGGCCGCATTCCTCATCGGGGAGGCAAAGCGCGACGCCTTGACCGAAGCCCCCGGGTTCGCGGTTCTGGCCGAGGCGTTGAAGGCGGTGGAAGAGCCCGTGATTGCGTCGGGAGGAGTGCGCGATCTCAACGACATCGCCACCATGCGCCGTCTCAGCGTCGGCACCCGGCGGGTAGCAGGAGTGATTGTCGGGCGGGAGGTAACCGCCGGGCGCTTCACGATCGCCGAGGCGAGGCGGGTCATCACCGGCGAAGCGCCCACCCGTGCCCCGGGTCGGGTGGAAGGGCTGCGGGCTTTGCTGCGGGTCTCGGACTTTGGCCGCTCGGTCGACTTCTACGAGCGCATCCTCGGGTTCCGCCGACTCACGGGATGGGACCGTGAGACCGGTTCCGGCGCAGTGTTGGAGGCTGCCGGCGGGGAGACACTGCAGCTGCTCGGTCCCCCGCCGGGGTCGAGCTGGCCTCGTCCCTCCGGACTCGAGTTGGGATTCTTTGTCGAAGATGTCGTCGCCTGGCACGAGCATCTCGTGGCCGGGGGAGTGCCGGTATCCCGAGAGCTCAAAGTCGAGGCGTGGGGCGACACCGTCTTCGGGGTCGATGATCCCGACGGCGTCCGGATCTGGTTTGGTTCGACCCGCTAGCCCTTCATTCGCCTGGCAATGAATTCGTTCCAGGTCTCGCCACCGGCGCGATTGGGGGTGAGGTTGGCGCCGGCGCGAAGGGCGGCCCCGAACAGTCCTCGCTTGTTGTAGGTCAGAACCGGCCGCCTTCGTCCGATCGCCCGCTGGCAGGAGCGAGCCAGCTCCCGCGCCTCATAGGCGAATGGACCGCCGATGTCAGGGAGGCGGCCGAACATCTGGTCGGCGACGGCCGCCGCCAACGCCTCGGCATGAACCGCAGGGTCGAGCACCTGGTAACGGGTCTGGGCGGGGACCGGCAGCCAGGGCCAGCGGGTAGGAGCGGTGTACCAATTCCAGATGAGGTGATGGAACTGGGTGGCGCGGATGATCGTCCACCGACTGGCTCGGCTCTGAAGGCTCTCCTCACAGGTGGCCTTGGCCTCGTAGTACGGCCAGGGCATGAGATCACAGCCGACGATCGAGGGGTAAACGAGGTGTGCGTCGGTGTGGGTGACGAGGAAGTCGACCTGGCCTAGGTCGACCTCGAAGGGCCGGGTGGAATCGGTCGCGCAGATTACGACCGCGTCGACCGAGGAGAAGTCGACCTGCGACAAG
>DATEEG010000108.1:0-2491 GCA_035281305.1 Acidimicrobiia bacterium
AAATCGCTCTGGAGGGCTTGCTGGCCGACGCCGGCTAGCGGTTGGGACGGTTGGCCGTCCCCCGGGGAGGGTTAGACCAGGGCGACGTCGGGTGCCTCGATGGGGGGTGGAGGCGGGGGAGGAGGAATCAACGAGTCCCGGTGGATGTCGTCTCCGTAGAGGTAAATGGGCATGCCAAGCTGCAGCCGCGTGGCCAGGTAGTCCATATCCTCGATCTGGACGCGGACGCACCCGTGCGAGGCCGGAAACGGTGGCACTGAAGATGAACCGTGTATCGCGTAGCCGCCATAGAAGTAATACGGGCGATAGAGGAACCCGAGATAGGACTCCCACCACCCTCCCCTGTTGCGCTGGAACGTGAACCGCCCTTCGGGAGTGCTGGCGCGGACCGTGCGGCCGGTGGCATTGCGATAAGACCCCCCGTTGGCGGAAGAGATAGGGAAGACACCCGCCACCTCGTCGGCCTCGATGAGGAATAGAAGCTGTCGAGAGAGGTCGACCTCGACGCGATCGGGTTCAGGACCTGGTCCGGGGCCCCTGATCGCTCGACCGAGCAACACCCAGTCCTCGGCCCGGAAGGTGCCGGTTCGCTCCAGGCCGTACAACTTCTGGAAGGCATACACCGCTCCGAGCGTCGCCTGCCCGTAAACCCCATCGACCGCCCCCGGGAAGAATCCGGCGTCGGTGAGGGCTTCTTGCAGCAGGGACACCTGGCTGCCACTCGATCCACGGACCAGATCCATGGGCGGAGGGTTGCTGATGGTCTCGCCGGGGACGGGCCGGAGCGGTTGCGGGATGTCGGTGATATCGGCCCCGGCCGGAGTCGCCAGAGGGAACCCGGCAACGAGCAGGGCAGTGGTCGTGAGGAGTGCTAATCGTTTGCTGGTTGGCATGGTCGGGGGCCTGGTCGCTCCAGGAATAATCGGCAAGTCGGGCGCCAACTCAACGATAGGGTGAGGAAATCCCGCCATGACCGCCCCGTCATATCGCGCCACTCTCACGACCTATTTGCGGCCCCTTCGCCCCCGCGTGGTCGCCCTGACGCTCCTGATGCTGGGATCGATCGGCCTGCAGCTCGCGGTCCCTGTGCTCCTCAGCCGGTTCATCGATGCAGCCGTCGCCCGCGAGGCCGTTGCCGGAATGATCGCGATCGGGTTCGCCTATCTCGCCGCGGGAGTCGTCAATCAGGTGCTCGATGCCGGAGCGTCGTATCTGGGAGCGGATATCGGCTGGCGGGCGACCAACCGGCTGCGCGAGGAACTCGGGGAGCACCTGTTGACGCTCGACATGGGCTTTCACAACGAGACCACCCCGGGCGAGATGATCGAGCGAGTCGATGGCGACGTCACCGCAATCTCCGACTTCATATCCCGGTTCCTGGTGCGACTGGTTGGCGCGGCCGTGCTCCTGTTGGGCGTGCTGGTGGTGTGCTGGGTGGAGGACTTTCGGTTGGGAATCGCGATCACCGTCTACGTGGTTGCGGTCTCCTCGCTCCTCGTGAGCCTGCGGAATCTGGCGATCAAAGCCGCCGAAGAGGAGCGGGAGGTCTCCGCCCGACTCTACGGGTTCATCGAGGAGCGGCTGGCGGGCATCGAAGACATTCGGGCCCTCGGGGCGGGCCGCTTCACGATGGGGCGCTTCATTCCTGTCATGAGGGACTTCTTCGTCAGGACCACCGCTGCGTGGCGGAAGCGGGTCATCGTCTGGGTGTCTGCCAACACCGCCTTTTGGGCCGGGGATGCCCTGGCGCTGGCGGTGGGGACCTGGCTGACGGTCCAGGGGTCGATCACCGTTGGGACCGCCTACCTGATCCTGCAGTACGCCCAGCTGGTCAGGCGGCCGATCGAGCAGGTCACCAAGGAGTTGCAGCAGCTGCAGAAGGCGGCCGGTGGGATCATCCGGGTCGATCACCTTCGTCGTCTGACCACGAAGCTGGTCGATGGCCCGAAGGACCTCCCACTGGGACCGCTCGCGGTCGAGTTCGACAGAGTCCGGTTCTCCTACGAGGACCAGGTTGTGCTCGATGACGTGTCCTTCCGCCTGGAGCCGGGGACCGTGTTGGGTTTGCTGGGGAGGACCGGAGGCGGCAAGACGACTATCACCAGGCTGATCGCCCGCCTTTACGACCCTGATGCCGGTTCGGTCCGGCTCGGAGAGATCGATCTGCGGGAGGCGAGCTTCAACTCGTTGCGGCGAACCCTGGGGGTCGTGACCCAGGACGTTCAGCTCTTCCGCGCATCGGTCCGGGACAACCTCACCCTCTTCGGCGGCTTGGCCGACGACGAGATCCTGCGCATTCTCGATTTGGCCGGTCTTGGATCCTGGATTCGGACGTTGGGGCTCGACTCCGAGCTCGGCTCGGGAGGGCAGGGGTTGTCGGCAGGCGAACAGCAGCTCCTGGCATTCGCCCGGGTCTTCCTCCAGGACCCGGGAGTCGTGATTCTCGACGAACCGTCCTCTCGCCTCGACCCTGCCACGGAGGGCTTGCTGG
>DATEEG010000109.1:0-5362 GCA_035281305.1 Acidimicrobiia bacterium
CACAGTGACTTCCGCCACTGAGCCGCCCAGTTCCAGCCGCGTGGCGCCGCTCAGGAGGGCAGCGGCGACTTCCGGTGATGTGTACCTCCCGAACAGGCCACGAAGCTCTCGATAGAGGCGCTGGTTCTCCAGCGCGATGGACAGCTGACCGGCCAACGATTCGAGAAGGGCCTGGTCGGCATGGGGTATTTCTTCTGTCCCCCTTGCCTCGAGTACCCCGGCCACCTCCCCGCCTATGTCGATCGGCGCCCGCACCAACCCTGGCACCGGCTCGACCCCAGGGGGCGGCCAGGGGCCATCGGTGGTCGACCGGACAGCGATCGGCTGCCACTCTTCGTGTCGGGTCAAGGAGACCCTGATGTCGTAACCGCTGGCACGAGCGATCGTTGCCACAGCCCCTTCCACCAGGGTTCGATCCTCTCCCGAGACCTTGGCTCGCTTCCCGACCTCGACCAGAGCCGCCAGCATCTCGCCGTGACGGCGCTCTGCCGCGACTGCCTCGGCCGCCTGAAGGAGGAAGTCGACCTGAATCCCCCCCAGACCAAGGTCTGCGCCCAACTGAGCGGCGGCCATCCTCCGATCCGACGATTCGGTCGACGACATCGCCGCCACCATTCGCTCCAGCGCGTTGCGGTATTCGTTCCGGACCCGGGCGGCGGTTTCTCCCAACACCACTCCATCAAACAAACCAGCCGAACTGCCCTCGTGCCGATATTCGAGGTAGGCGGCGTAGCCCACGTACCCGAACCCCGCCAATGCCAGGAAGTGCCATTCCCACCATGAGAGGCGCCACACCCGGGAGAAGATCACCGCCACCATCGACTCCGCCAACAACACGAAAGCAGTAATCAAAGCCAGGGTTACCGCCGAAGGTCGGAGCCGATAGAGCTGGAAGTAGCGATAGGCGCTCCACACGAACAACCCGACGGTCGCGACGGCCAGCCAAACCAGCCAGGTACCCGCCAATTCCTCGGGGGCGAGACCGGCGAGTGGTGGCAGGCGGTTGAGAGAGAGGAATGCCCAGAGCACGACAGCTCCGACAACCGAGCCACGCAGGGCCTTTTGGTGCGCGACGATCCATCGCGCCGCCCGCTCTCCAATAGTCAGCGATGAAGCCGCAACGAACCCGGACGCCAGAAACAGGCCGATGGGGCTGGCGAGGGTGAAACCCATGTTGCCGCTGGCCAGGAGCACCTGAGGGGTGGCGAGGGCATGCAAGCCGATGAAGGTGGCGCTGACCTGGAAGGCCAACGACACCAGCAGGAGGCGGGCGTCGGCCCGGCGAGCGGCTTCGGCCGAGATCCGGCTGGCGATCGCCGCGTTGATCAACGCCACCCCGGCCACCAGCCAGAAATGAGTCGGGTTGTGCTGAACGTGGGCATCGACTTCCGGTCGGGCCAGCAGGACCCAGAGCCCGAGCAGGGGCAGGCCAATGTGCAGTACCCACACTCCTACGCGTAGGTACGAGCTTTGCCGCGTCGGGC
Source organism: Acidimicrobiia bacterium (assembly GCA_035281305.1). Taxonomy (GTDB): domain Bacteria; phylum Actinomycetota; class Acidimicrobiia; order Spongiisociales; family ZC4RG35; genus DATEEG01. The sequence continues at coordinate 1,485 of DATEEG010000109.1, forward strand.
TCGTCATGCCGGTCCTCGACCCCCCGGTTGGAAATTCACCTTAGGCCCGCGGAATGGTCACGCCGGTTTGCCCTGCCGCTCACCGAGAAGTTCGGCTAGCGCTCGCAGGGCCAGGGCGCGATGTGACATCGTGTCCTTGGCTTCGGGTTCCATCTCGGCGAGCGTCCTGCCGTCGACTTCGAAGACGGGGTCATACCCGAAGCCGAATTTCCCGCGGGCCTGCCGTGCGATGGTTCCTGCGAGCCGCCCCTCCGCCGTCGCCTCGGCGCCATCGGGCCAGACCACTGCAACGACCGACCGGAAGGTGGCCCTCCGATCCTCGATCCCCTCGAGGACGGCCAGCATCTTCTCGACGTTGTCTTGATAAGAAGCGCCGGGCCCGGCGAATCGGGCAGTATGCACCCCGGGCTCCCCACCGAGGGCGGCGACCTCCAAACCGGTGTCGTCGGCCAGGGCGGGCAGGCCGGTAGCGACGGCGACGGCTCGCGCCTTGAGAAGGGCGTTGCCTTCCAGTGTGGGTTCAGTCTCTTCGACATCAGGCCACGACAGGCCTTTGACGATCTCCTCAACCAGTCCCTCCCGGACCAGCACGGCTTCGATCTCGACGATCTTGTCTGGATTCTTCGAAGCAACGACCAGCCTGGGAATGGCAGCCGGGACGCTCAAGGAGCCACCGCTTGCCGTTGGGCTTCGACCAGTTGTTCGATGCCGCTGCCCGCCAGGTCGAGCATGGCGTCGAGGTCGCCGCGGCTGAAGGGTGCGCCTTCCGCCGTACCCTGGACCTCGACGAGGAGGCCCCGACCCGACATGACGACGTTCATGTCGACCTCGGCCTTGACATCGTCTTCGTACTCCAGATCCAGGAGCAGCTCCCCTTCCACCAATCCGACCGAAACTGCGGCGACGTGGTCGATCATCGGATTGCGGGCCATCGCCCCCCGGGCGATGGCGTCCTCGAAGGCGTCATTCAGAGCCACCCAGGCTCCTGTGATCGCGGCGGTGCGGGTGCCGCCGTCCGCCTGAATGACGTCGCAGTCCACCCGGACCATGCATTCTCCCATCGCCTTCAGGTCGACTACCGACCGCAGGGCCCGCCCGATGAGCCGTGAAATCTCTAACGCCCGTCCTTTCTGGTACTGATCCCGGCCGATCCGTTCGTTGGACGAGCCGGGAAGCATTCCGTATTCGGCGGTCACCCACCCCTTGCCGCTGTCCCGCATCCAGCGGGGTACGTCGGCCTCCACCGCAGCCGTGCAAAGAACCCTGGTCCGGCCCATTTCGATCAGGACCGATCCGGCAGTCATCTCGGTGTACCCCAACCGCATTGTGAGCGGTCGCAGCTCATCTCTTGGGCGCGTGCGGGTCATCTGCTCAGACCTTTCTGCTGGCGCCCGGAACAGCCAGCTCGACCGGGCGGTCGAAGGGGATTTCGGCTTCCGCCACCGATCGGGAGGGCTCGAGATGAGGAGGGATGTGGGTAAGCATCAAGTGCTTCGCCCCCACTTCCCGGGCGATCCGGCCTGCCTCGGCGGCCGTGAGGTGATACGGATAAGCGCTCAGGCCGGGTTCGCCCTGATAGCTCGCTTCGCACAGGAACAGATCGGCCCCTTCCGCCACGCTCATCCAGTCGCCTTGGGGGCCGGTGTCGGCGCTGTAAGCGATGACCCGGCCATTGGTCTGCCAGCGGGTCGCAACGGTCGGCACCGAGTGGTCGGAGCGCCGGAAAGTGATCGTGATGCCGCCCACCACGACCTCGTCGCCATGGTCGACCGCGTTGAAGTCAAAGGTCTCGGCCATAGCCCCATCCTCGTGGTCATCTACAAATCGGAGGACCTTCTGGGAGACCGACGATGGGCAATAGACGGGGACGTGGGAGCGGGTTCTCTCGCCGTAACGAAAGGCATGGAAGGCGGTGATGAGGTCCAGACAATGGTCCGGATGCTCATGCGACAGGACGATTGCATCAACCAGATGGTTGTCGATCGGAAGCGCCAGAAACGTGCCGGGCCCGGCATCGCACCAGACCCTGGTGCCTTCGTGTTCGACCAGATAGCCGGATGCGGGTCGACCGGGGGCCGGGTAGGTTCCTGACGACCCGAGGATGGAAAGCCTCAATTGATCCCCTGACAGAATTTCTGCGAGTGTAAGTGTCAGGGCGCCAGACGGTCGATCTGCCAGCGATCGCCGTCCCGCCGATATAGGAAGCGGTCGTGGAACCTGGCCTCTCGCCCTTGCCAGAACTCGTAGGTGCTAGGGACGATTCGGTATCCACCCCAGTTGGCCGGCCGGGGGACGTCCCCGGCGGGATACCGATTCCGGATCTCTTCGAGCGCGGCTTCCAACTCCGCGCGGCCGTTGACAACCCTGCTCTGGGGGGAGGCCGCCGATGCCAGCCGGGACTCCGGTGGCCGGGAGGCAAAATAGGCGTCGGACTGAGCCGGGTCGACTCTCGTGACAGTCCCTTCGATCCGGATCTGGCGTCGAATGGGTACCCAGAGAAATACGGCCGCCGCTACTGGATTGTCTTCGAGCTCGACTGCCTTGCGACTCTCATAGTTCGTGTAGAAGTCCAATCCGTCGCGACCTGCGCCTTTCAACAGCACGGTCCGGGCGGACGGACGACCGGTGCGGTCAGCCGTCGCGACGACAAACGCATTCGCCTCCTCGATGCCCGACTCCTCAGCCTGGGACATCCATCGGGCAAATTGGATCACAGGGTCGTCATCCAGCTGATCCCGATCGAGAGGGAGGTTGCGGTACTCGACCCGCATGCGTTCAAACGTCGGATCCACTCCCAAACGCTAACCCGTAGCCTGGGCGGTATGACCACAAGGGCGAAGGGCGGCGGTGACCGGGGTAGGCAGCCTCTGTCGACGCTCCTTTCGAGGGCGATCCGGCGGCGATGCCCGAACTGCGGTGCTGGCGCGGCATTTCTGGGCTACTGGAAGCAGGCACCGCATTGTCCTGCCTGCGGCCACAAGTTCATGCGCGAGCCGGGATATTGGGTCGGGGCGGTGACGTTCAATACGGCTTTCGCCATCGTCGCTTTCCTGGCGACTTTCGCCGGCTTCCTGCTGGCGACCTGGCCGGAGGTTCCGTGGGATTGGCTGGCACCGACCGCCGTCGGTGTCACGATCATCGTCCCGGTTCTGTTCTACCCGTGGGCTCAGGCTCTGTGGATGGCGTATGACCTCTTCGTGCATCCGCTGGAACCCCAGGAAGAGGAAGCGGGCCAGGCGCGCCTGCACAGCCAGACTTAACGGACGGAGCTGCGGTCTTTCCCGTTCTCTGGCGTGTGGTCGTCGCCTCTTACCTTTCTCTGGCGCGACAGCTTCGCCGGCGGCGCTCACACACCAAAGAATCCCCTCTCAGAGGCGTTTGGCGATCTCGTCGAGCATTACTTCGGTTGCACCGCCGCCGATCGAGTGGATTCGCACGTCCCGGTAGAGGCGCTCGACGGCAGTCTCCCTGATGTATCCCATGCCTCCATGGAATTGGACACAGGCGTAGAGGATCTCGTTGGCGAGCTCACCTACGTAGGCCTTCACCATCGAGACCTCTTTGACGGCGTCCTCACCTTGTTCCATCAGCCAACCGGCGTGGTAAACCAGCTGCCGTCCGGCCTCGAGGCGCGCCGTCAGCATCGCAAGCCGCTGGCGCACGGCCTGCTTTTCGAACAAGGGCGACCCAAAAGCCTTGCGCTGTCGGACATGTTCGACGGTGATCTCGAGGGCCCGACTTGCCTCACCGATGGCCTGAGCCGCAATCGCCAGTCGCTCGTTCTGGAAGTTGGTCATGATGTAGTAGAAGCCGCGGTCTTGCTCCCCGATGAGGTGGTCATCGGGGACCCAACAATCGGCGAACGACAACTCCGCCGT
>DATEEG010000110.1:0-2744 GCA_035281305.1 Acidimicrobiia bacterium
CTGGTAACTGTCGGCCCGGACACGATCTTGGTGAGTTGAGCATCGACCCCGTGCTGGCGAAGTGTCTCCTCGAGCTGGTCGGCGGTGTCTTCCAGGGCCTTGCGGCTTTGTTCCTCTCCCCCGCCCGGGCCGAGGAGACTGGGAGGGGGCAACTGATAGCTTCCCGTGGAAACTCCGACAGGTTGGGGGCTCTGCTTGGGCTTGGGGGCCCGGGCGGGCCGCTTGCGGACCACCGGGGGTGCCACCGGCTCTGCCTCGACGACTTCGACTTCGGGTTGGTTCGCGAGATGTCGTGGCCGCACGATCTGAGCCTGAGCCGAACGGGCGCCCGCGCTGCGGGCGAATCCGCGCAGTTGGCGGGCCAGGTCGGCCGTGGCTGTGGCAAGTTCACGGACGGAGGTACGGGTTATGAGGAGAACGCCCATCGCCATGATGGCGGCGAGAACCACGAACGCCCCCCAGGTGCCGAGCAGTCGCTTGAGAGGGAAGGCCAGCAGAGCTCCGATGGCGCCGCCCCGGTTCGTCACGAGGTCGAGGTCGGACGACAAGGCGACTGCTCCCGTCAGGAGATGGAACATCGCCAGCGATCCCATGAACGCAGTCACCGAACCCGAGATGGTGCGGCCGGCTCCCTGGCGGGGTTTACCGGCGATGAGCACGACTCCGATGCCGGCCATGCCGACCGGGACCAGGTAGCGCCAGAGGCCGAACAGCAACTCTGTGCCATCGCGCACGGCCCGACCGAACGGCCCGGCCAGACCAAGGAAACCAAGGATGATGAGGACAGCCGCGACTATGAGGGTGACCCCCCATACGTCATCGGTCTGACGACCTAGATGCTCCCGGATCCGGTCACGTAGCGCCGCCAGCTTGGTGCGCCACCCTTCTCGGGAGCTTGCTTTCTTGTTGGACACCCGGCTCCGCCCGCTGCCACCCCGACGGGTGGGCGTCCGTTTTGTCATGTGCAGAAGACACTAGTGGCACCTGGTCAGTCCGACGTGATACCTCGGGAACCGCGATCCGCTAACGCTATCCACCAGACACAGGCGGCCGCGGCGGGCCTGGCTGGTCCCCTGATTGCTGGCGGAGTACGAGCTGGGTGACGATCTGGCTGATGAGGTCATAGGGAATTGGCTTGCGGAGGGGGAACCGGAGAGTGTCCTTGGCTGCCCGATATGGGGCGACCCGCTCCTCCAACTCATGGTCGAAGACCGGAATGGGGTAGAGGCCGACGTGATTCTTCCACCCGCCCAGGTAGACCATGCGCCGGCCGTTCACCTTGAAGGCGATGATCTGGTAGCTGATTACCTCCTCGGCCTCCGGGGCGGCTTGGCGGACTGCCTCTCGCACCTCGTCGAGGATCTCCTGGACCTCGGGTGGAAAGGAGGCGAGGTAATCGGCAACGGTGGTGAATTTCTCCGGCACGGCTAGCGGCCCAGGAGAGCGTCGAGGCGTTCGAAGCCGTCGCGGACCCCGACCTCCATGCCGCTGGCGAGGAATTCATCGCGGCCTTCGAAGGAGTCGACCAGGGAGGTGGAAGTCAAGAGGGTGCGTTCGTTGCCCAGATCCTCGAACATGATTCGTTCGAGGGCAACACCGTCGGGAAGGCCCTCGAACGTAAAGGTCTGGATGATGAGCTCCCCCTCACGTACCTCGTGGAAACACCCCCGGAATCCCCCCTCGAAACCGTCGCCCACCATCACATACCGGAACGAACCCCCGGTCCGACAATCGAATTGATCGAGCCGCAGTTCATATCCGTGTGGCCCGTTCCACTGCACGAAGAGGTCAGGATCGGTATGGGCCCTGAATACCTTTTCCGGAGGTGCGTCGAACTCCCTGATGATCCGCACCAGCGGAACGTCGGGGTCGGCAATGATCCGGGTCTCATTGATGCTGGTGGTCATGCTTTTCCTTCCGGTCGTCGGGTCGGTCGGGTTTCACAACTTCGTCCGGCATTGCCCGGAGTACCTCGTCGAGGCGCCGGTAACGGTTCTCGGCCAATCGCCGATACCTCTCGATCCACTTGGTCATCAGGTCGAACACCTCCGCTTCCAAGTGCACCGGCCGGCGCTGGGCGTCCCGGGAACGGCTCACCAAACCGGCGTCCTCCAGCACTTTGAGATGCTTGGAGACGGCCTGAACTGTCACGTCGTATGGTTGGGCCAACTCCAGGACGGTGGCATCTGCTACCGCCAGCCGGGCGACCATGTCGCGGCGGGTCGGATCTGCCAGGGCGGATAGCACTCGGGACAACTGATCAGCGGCCACCATCCCTCCTATCACATCCTCCGTGTTCAACCAGTCGGTTGAATTGACGATACGTCTCACCTCGATCGTTGTCAACTGATTGGTTGAAGAAGCAGTCGCTGCCGGAGGATGCTGGCGGCGCCGAGACTCAGAGTTCGAGCAGTACCGGCAGGATGACCGGGCGCCGCGACGTTTCGGCTTTGATCACCTTGGCCGCGGCCTGTCGGATCACTTGCTGGAGGACCGAACTGTCGTGGGCATCGGCCTTGAGGCGCTCCTCGAGAGCCTCGCGAACAGCTTGCGCCGCCTTCTCGAGGACGGTGTCGGGATGGTCCATCATCCCGTGGCTGTCGAGGGACGGCCCGTAGACGATCTCACCGCTCTGGGGGCTCACCGCCACTGTCACGACGACGACTCCTTCGTCGGCCAAATGGCTCCGGTCCCGGAGGACCGCTTTGACGTCGCCGATGCTGTCGCCATCGAGGTAGACGTAG
>DATEEG010000111.1:0-2388 GCA_035281305.1 Acidimicrobiia bacterium
AGGTTCGGAGTCGGGCGACAAACGCGTCGAAGGATTCGAGCAGGGAATGGCCCTCGCCGGACTGACCGTCGATGCCCGATTGGTCAAGCGCGTTGAGAACGGGTTTGTGGCCGGCAAGATGGCTTGCGCCGAGTTGCTCGATGGTGGCAGCCAGCCCACCGCCATTGTCACGGTTCAGGACGAACTGGGCTTCGGCGCGATGGTGGCAGTGTCCGAACGGGGGCTCCGACCAGGGGCCGACATAGCCGTAACCGGTTTCGACGACACCCCGGCGGCCGCCTTCGTGTGGCCCGGTCTAACCACGGTCCGTCAGCCTTTCGAGATGGTGGCCCAGGCCCTGGTGACCTTTCTGGTCGATCGCCTGGAGAACCCCGAGGACGCACCCGCCTCGTCGATGCTGGTCCCCGAACTGGTGGTCAGAGGCTCGACCGCAGGGTCGAACCGATGAAAACGAGCACCTTCGATCTGGATCTGGGCGCCAGCACCTGGCACGTCGTCGAGGACCGCTTCGTTCCCTCCCTGGCAGCGGGCCGCGAGTCGATCTTCACCATCGGAAACGGCTATTTGAATACCCGCGGCAGCTTCGAGGAGCGAACCCCGGGCGAGGTACGGGCCACCTTCATTCACGGCCTCTTCGTGACCCCGCCTGAGGAGTTGCCTCTCCTGGGCGCGGTCCCGGACTGGACGGAGGTTGCCCTCACATTCGATGGCCATCCGTTCGGTACCGATGGTGCTCTGGGTGGGTACCGGAGGAGTCTCGACATGAAAAGAGGTGTTCTCGAGCGGGAAGTCCTCTGGCGAGCATCCGAGTCGGGGGTCGTCAAGATTCGGTTTCGGCGTCTGGTCTCGATGGCTCAACCTCACCTGGCCGCGCTCGAAATCACGCTCACCGCTCTGACCAACCCTGTCGAACTTTGGCTCGAAACCGGGATCGACACGGCGGTCCCTAGTCCGTCGTTCCCGGTATGGAATCCGGTGAGATGGACCCGACCGTCCAAAGCCAGCCTCCGCCTCGATGCGGGCAGCATCGACGATGCTCATCGTCTTCTTGTCGAGACCAGCCTGCGGGGCCCGGGCCGACTGGAGATGATCCGCGATCCGCATCACCACCGCTTCACATCCCAGACAATTCTCGGTGTGGGGCGTCCCGTGACGTTTACCAAGTTCACGAGCTATCACTCGAATCGCGACGCTGGTCAGCCGGAGGCGCTACCACAACTCGACGTCACCTTTGACAACGTCGCGACGGCATCAGCAAGGGCCTGGGCCCGGAGATGGCAAGCAGCCACCATCGACATCGACGGTGACCCCATCTCGGAACGAGGCGTGCGCTTTGCGGCGTTCCAGGTGATCGGGGCATCTCCCTCCGACGACACCGGGGCGGCGGTCGGCGCCAAGCTGGCTTCAGGCTTCGGATATCGCCATCACGTGTTCTGGGACACGGACGTCTTCATCGTGCCCTACCTGACGGTCACGCTGCCCGCTTTGGCGCGTAACCACCTCGGCTATCGCTACCGCGGGCTGGACGGCGCCCGCCGCAAAGCGAAACGGTATGGCCGCGAAGGGGCCTTCTACGCGTGGGAGTCGGCTGACACGGGTGATGAAGTAACGCCTGAGTGGACGAGCCCCGACTTTGGCCCTCCCAGCCGGATCTGGACCGGAGAGATCGAAGAGCACATCACCTCCGATGTCGCGTTCGCCGCCCACAACTACTGGCGATGGACCGGAGACGACAGGTTCCTGCGGGATGAGGGAATGGAGATGATCGTTGAAGGAGCCCGGTATTGGGCAAGTCGTCTTCAGATCGAGCCCAACGGGGCTCATATCCGCGGGGTGATAGGGCCAGACGAATACCACAGCCATGTCGATGACTCCTTCTACACCAACCTTCTGGCGCGTTGGCACCTGAACACTGCTTCGGATCTGGTGGAGCGGCTCGGAAGCCAGTCCCCGCGGGTGGCCGCAGGGCTCGTGGCCAGGCTGGGCGTCGGTCCGACCGACCCCGCGACCTGGCGTCATCTGGCAGAGCAGGTGACCCTGCTCGATCGGGCCGACGGCGTGTGGGAGCAGCACGACGGGTTCTTCGACCTCGAGCCGGTGGATCTGTCCAAATTCACCCCTCGTCGTAAATCGATGTACGACCTCCTGGGTATGGAGAGAGCCGAACGAAGCCAGGTCATCAAACAGGCCGACGTGGTGATGGCGATGACAATGCTGCCGGAGGCCGTCGGCGCGAGAAGTCGCCGGAAGCGGAACTGGGACTACTACACCGAGCGCTGCGATCATGGCTCGTCGCTCTCGATGGCCGTCCACGCCCGCGTCGCCGCTGACCTCGGTCTGGGACAGGTGGCCTACGAAATGTTTCGCACCGCTCTTGCCATCGATCTC
>DATEEG010000112.1:0-7531 GCA_035281305.1 Acidimicrobiia bacterium
CGACAGGCGGGCGCCGCGGGCCGTTTGCATCGAACGGGTGGGGTAGTGGCATTGGTAGACCAGACCCAAAGCTTCGACTGTTCGGGTGCGGCGGTATCGAGGAGTGGCCTGGTAAGTGTGAAGACGGTCGATGTTGAAGCCGGTGACATCGACGTCGGGCCGCCCGTTGATGATCCAGTGGGCGACCGCTCGGCCAACCCCGCCGCCGGTGAGAATTCCGATCGAATTGAGGCCGGCGGCGACGAAATAGTTGCGAAGCTCTGGGGCCTCTCCCAGAACCGGCGCGAGGTCGGGCGTGAAGCTCTCGGGCCCACAAAAGAACTTGCGCACGCCGACGTCGAAGGAAATCGGCACGCGCTGCATCGCCTTGTCGACATACGGAGCCATGCGGTCCCAGTCCGGGGGGATTTCGCCGAAGGAAAACTCATTTGGAATGCCCTCGACCATCCATGGTGCGCACACCGGTTCGAACAACCCGATCATCAGCCCTCCCACCTCCTCCCGGTAATACCCGTAAGAGGCGGGGTCTTCGATCACCGGCCAGGATCCCGAAATGCCGGGCACCTGGTCGGTGATGAGGTAGTAGTGCTCGGCCGCCTGAAGCGGAATGTTGACTCCGCTCATCTCGCCGAGCTGGCGGGCCCAGATCCCGGCGCAGTTGACGACGTACTCGGCCTCGATTTCACCCCGGGGAGTCCGCACCCCGGCAACGGCACCGTCCTTTTTCAGGATCCCGGTGACGGGCGTGCCTTCGAGGATGCGAACACCAAGCTGGCGGGCGCCGGCGGCAAGGGACATGGTGACATCGGCAGGATTGGCCCGCCCGTCTTCCTTGACGAAGAACCCGGCCAGAATGTCGTCGGTCCGGGCCAGGGGGAACAAGTCCGACACCTCACGTGCGGAGACTTCGTGCACCTCGATCCCGCAGTATCGGTTGAAGGCCGCGACCCGCCGGTACTCCTCGAGCCGGTCGGGCTCCGTTGCCAACTCGATGAAACCGACCGCCTTGAAGCCGGTAGCGAGTCCGGTCTCGGCTTCGAGCCGGCTGTAGAGATCTCGCGTGTATTTGCGCATCTCGGTGGACGTCTCTGAAGTCGATCCGAAGGTCACCATGAGTCCGGCGGAGTGCCAGGTTGTGCCCGATGTCAACCTGTCGCGCTCGCACAGAGCGACGTCCGTCCAACCCATCTTTGCGAGGTGATAGGCAACGCTGGCGCCTATCACGCCTCCACCCACCACAACCACCCGGGCCCGATCCGGCAAGTCAGATCGCGGGGCCGTCATATGCCCTTCTGCGAAATGGGCGTGCCGTCGCCCAGTCTCCAAGAGAGGGTGCCGGCTCGAAACGAGTCACGACCCGAAGGTAGTAGGTTGCGACCCCGCCTGGCCTCTTACCGGGCCGGGATGACCCGGCTCTGTCACCTGTTTGAATCAACCGGTGTTCACTCCCATCCGCACCAAGCGTCTATTGATTCGTCCTTTTCGCCCGGAGGATGCCGCCGGCCTGGCGGCCCGGAGGAACGATCCGGTGGTGGCGGAGTATCAAGACTGGACACTTCCTTACTCCATGGAGAGCGCGGAGACCACAACGGCCAGGCTGGCTGCAATGGATGGTCCCACGAACAGGGAGTGGTGGATGGCGGTCGTAGCCGACCCGGACACCGATGAGGCCCTGGGCGATCTGGCCGTCCAGTTGTCATGGGAGGGACGGACCGCCGAAGTCGGCTACACCTTCGCAAAAGAGAACTGGGGCAGGGGCTATGCCACTGAAGCCCTGGCGGCAATGATCGAGTATCTGTTTGACGCGGTCGGCGTGACCAGGGTCTGCGGAATGCTCCACCCCGACAATTCGGCCTCGGCCATGGTGCTGGAGCGGAGCGGCCTCCTCTTCGAAGGCCACACCCGTTCGTCGTTCTGGCTTGGAGACGTAGTTTCGGACGACTGGATTTACGGAATGACCCGGCCCGACTGGGAGAGGTGGCGAGACCGTCCGCGGCATCGGCCGACCGATGTAAGCCTGGTCGAGGTGACCACCGATAACGTCGCGCCGTTCACAAAGCTGAGGACCCACAAGTCCCAGGAGCGGTTCGTGGCAACGATGGCCGAGACTTTCGTCGATGCCCTGTTCCCGGAGATAATCGACGGTGCTCCGGTAGTCCCATGGATGCGAGGCGTGTTCGCCGACCAAGAGCCGGTCGGGTTCGTGATGCTCGCTCTTCGCACCGAGCATCACCTCGAGCCTTATTTGTGGCGACTCCTGATTGACCGCCTGCATCAAAAGCGGGGGATCGGTCAACGGGTCCTGGCGCTCGTCGCCGATGAGTTTCGGAAGATGGGCGACAAGAGTCTTGTGACGAGCTGGGGCGAGGGCAAGGGCTCCCCTCGCCCCTTCTATTTGGCCAACGGCTTCGAGCCGACCGGAAACCTGGTCGATGGAGAGACCGAAGGCCGCAAACGCCTCGCTTGATCCGAGAACGGACTGAAGATCAGCGCCTATCAGCCGGCGAACGGCGACGATGCCATCGCTCCCACAGAACCAGCATCGAAGGCAAAACGCCGATGGCGGCAATCAGAGAAAGGCCGATGGCGAAGAAAGTCACCTGACCCATCTGTTTGAACGGCACCAGGCTCGAGGTCATCAGGATGCCGAACCCGGCCATCGTGGTGAACGCCGATCCTGCCAGAGCCCCTCCCGTGTGGGTGGTGGTTGAGCGGATCGCTTCCTCGACGTCATCAAGTGCGAGTCGATCCTCTTCGAATCGACGAGCCAGATGGATCGTGAAGGGAACGCCGATGCCGATCGCCAGAGCGGACAGCGTCGCGGTTATAGGCCCAAACGGGATGCCGGCGACATACATCACCCCGTACGTCCAGAGCACGACCAGCGCGACGGGTGCCATCGTGATCACGCCCAGGAAAGGGCGCCGATTTCTGATACCAAAGAAAATAATGAGAACGACAGTGGCGGCGGCCAGGGTCAGGAAAAGCGACGAACTTTGGGACGCGGTGAGGGCGTTTACCACAACGTCGGAGATGATGTTCTGGCTGGTGGCGATCACCGAGGCGCCGGCCGAATCGAACCCCGCAAAGGCACTACTGAGGTCATCACGCAGCTGCCTTACCTCCATCTCTCCGGCAGTTGTCCTGATGTCGAACAACACCGCGTCCAGGCGGTCACCGTCGTAGTGCGTGACCGCGGCCATCTGCTCGGGGGCCGCCGCTGCGAGGGCGGAGTAAAGGGACTCCGTGTCGCCGCCGGCCGGCGCACGCAGGTCGTCGCCGAGCCCGGCGCTCGCCACCGCCGCAAGCACGTCGGGGGGAGTCGCCTCAGGGCCTGCCGCCACCATCTGCTGGAGGATCCCCACCGGAGAGTTCGCATTGGCCACAGGTCCGGCGGGTGTTTCAAAAGTTGAAACGGAGGCGACGGACGCCAGGCCCGTCAGGGAATCCACCATCAGGTTGTGGAAGTCAGACGAGGCGAGGGTCCCGGCGGGGGGAGCCTCGATCAGAACCTGCGTCTGCTCGCCGAACCCACCACCAAACTCGGTCGTGAGAATGTCGAGAGTGGCGATGGCAGGAGAGTCCTCGGGTAGGAAATCGGTGAATGAGAACCGCGTCTCCAACCGGGTGAACCCGACCCACCCGAGACCTCCCAGCACCAGAGCGATCGTCAACGCAACCACAGGGAGCCGTTCGGCGATGACGGCTGTCTTGCCCATCATCTGGGGCAGGATCCGCTCGCCGTGCTGGCCCAATGCCTCGACGGGCAACCGTCCTCTCCGCTCCGCCCGGCGATCGAGTAGGACCCGCACCGCAGGCACGAAAGTCATCATCAATAGAAACGAGAAGAAGATCCCCAGGGCCGCCAGGATTCCGAAGTCGGTCAGCGCTGGGACCGGGCTGACCAGGTTGGTAAGGAAGCCGATGACGGTGGTCAGTGTGGCTAGAACCAGAGCGACACCCGAGGTAGAAATCGAGCGCGTCATGCCCTCATCCACTGTCTCTCCCTCTCCCACCTCCTCCCGATACCGACTGATCAAATGGATTGCGTAGTCGACGCCGAGTCCGATGATCAGAATCGGAACGATCTGGGTGGGGGCTGAGAAAGCAGAGAGAATGCCTGCCTTCTCCAATAGGACTCCGGCACCCTGCATCATCCCAATCGCCATGAAGATCGTCACCATCGTCAGCCCCATATCCGCCAGCGTCCGGCGGACATTCCGGGAGACGTTCGCTGATCCCCGGGGCTTGACCCAATAAACGAAGAGCAGGATCCCCACGATGATGATCCCGGCGAAGCTAAAAAGCCGGCCCACCTCGCTGGTAAAGGAGTCGGCCTCGCCGAAGAGAAGGTTGAAGCTGAACGGTCGAATCTCGACGTCGGTTTCGATCGTTTCCAACTCGGTGGCGATCGACTGCTCGAGGTCCATCTGGGCATCGAGCACTGCGGTTGCATCGCCTTCTCCGCCGCGGAAGAACGCCAGCATGATGGCGGCCGGGGAGGAAGCCGAACCAGGATCCCCCGCTTCGCTCAAGAGGCCGGTCACAAACCCCGCTTGCTCCGGAGGCATCTGGGACAGGGCGCGCTGATACAACTCATCGACGGCGGCATCGTCGAGTTGGGTCAGGACCAGGCCTTGCTCGGAAGCAGCCTGTGCGACGGGAGCCAGGAAAGACACAACCCCCGGCCGCTGTTCCGATTCGGCCAGAGCACCCCCTCCGATGCGGCGGATCGCTTCCTCAACCGCCATGGCCGCCTCGAGGCCCGACGCGGAAATGACATCGCCCCCCGGGTCCCTGATGATCACCTGGAGGATGGCCTCCTGTTCGGTGCCGAAGAGTTCGGAGATGCGGTCGAGTGCGGCTATCTCGGCGTTGTCGGGGGCGAATCCTTCGTTGCCTGTAGCAACCACAACCTGGGAGGCGAACGGACTCAAGGCCCCGGCAACGACCACCGAGGTAATGACGACGGCCCATGGAAACCGCCGCACGGCCGCGGCGAAGAACTGGGTGATGGCTGTCACGAATGGACTCCTGAAAACGGAGGACTACGGAGGACCGCCCCCAAATCTACGCACTGGAAGGTGTCTGCGAAAATCGAACCCTGGCTTGAGGCGTCGAGTGTGCTCGTAGTCCTACCGTGGTTGGGTGCCGCGGCCGGGATTCTCAGGATCAGCAAGAACTCGCTGGAGAAGCCAGTTCGGGCCGACGCCCCAGTGAGGCGCCTCTCGCGGGCGGAGGCGCGGCGGGTCTCCATTGCAGCCCAGGGTCTCGCCGCCCCGCGGCCGAGCGCTACGCCGAACCTGGGACACGTGCGCCGGGCGGTGCGCACCATGGGCATCCTCCAAATCGATTCGGTCAACGTCGTGGAACGGGCCCACCAACTGACTCTGTTCTCCCGGCTCGGTCCTTACGACCCCTCCCTGTTGTGGCGGGCGCTGGAGGAGCGCCACCTCTTCGAGTATTGGGCCCGGATGGCTTCGTTCAGCCCGATCGAGGACTTCCCGCTGTTTCGGCATCGCATGGAACGGCATGCGAACAGAACCGGGGACTGGACGAAGGCGTTAAATGCCAGAGCCCCCGGGTATGTCGAGTCTGTGTACCGCCAGGTCGCAGAACGGGGGCCCCTGACCGTCGCCGACCTCGAGGAACCGGGGGAGCGGGGCGGGCCCTGGTGGGGCTGGGCCGACGGAAAAATAGCGCTTGAGCGTCTCTTCGCTTCGGGCCGTGTGGGGGTGGCCTTTCGGCGAAATTTCACCCGGTACTACGACCTGGTAGAACGGGTGATTCCGCAGGAAATCCTTGATGTTCCGGACATCGCCACTGAGGAGGCCCAGCGGCGCCTCATCCTTCAAGCGGCCAAGGCCCTCGGCGTCGCCACCGCCCGGGATCTCGGCGACTACTACTGGATTCGAGCGGCGGAAGCCAGGCCCGCTATCGCCAGTCTCGTTGCCGACGGGTCGCTGGTCGAGGTCGACGTCGAGGACTGGCCGGTGCCTGCCTACCTTCACGCCGCAGCCACCATTCCCCGCCGCATCAACGCACGAGCGCTGGTCAACCCGTTCGATCCACTCGTATGGAATCGGGAGCGCCTCGAGCGACTCCATGGCTTCTACTACCGGGTGGAGATCTATGTTCCGGAGCCGAAGCGGACCCACGGCTACTACGTGTTCCCGTTCCTTCTCGACGACGATTTCGTGGCTCGGATCGATCTCAAAGCCGATCGCAAAGCGGGGGTGCTACGAGTCCAGGGAGCGTTTCTCGAAGACGGGTTCGAACCTCGCCGCGTGGCTCGGGAACTTGCGGCTGAGTTGGGTGAGATGGCTCGCTGGTTGGGCCTGAATGAAATCGCCGTGAGTTCTAAGGGCGACCTCGCGCTTGCGCTGCGGAAAGAGGTCTGAGCGGGACCGACCTATGCGGCGAAGGTGCCTGGTCGTGGCTGCATCGCCGGGCTGGCGTAGCCGGGGTCCCATGGAAAACGACCTTCTTTATCGTCGTAGCTGAGCTGTAAAGCGGGGACGGAGTGTTCCGGCGGCCGCTGGTAGTAGTCGTTGGCGCCGAAGAGGATCTCGCCAGGATTGGGCACGACCTCGGGGATGATTCGGTGTGGCCAGTCCTCGAATGTGATGAGCTGGCCGGGAAGGAGCGCTTCGCCTCCGAGGACTCGACCTCCCAGGTCGTTGAGGACTCCGGCGGATGTTTCCATGCCTGCCCCGACGATGAGCAGCTCGGGGTGGGCCAGTCCGAACAGCCCGATCGTGTAGGCGAATGGTGCCTGATCGGTCGGGGCACATTCGCACCCGGGCTTGCTGCAGGCTGATCCACCCACGTATTGGATCGCCCAGCGATATCGGCGAATCTTGTGGACGAGGCCAGCGTCCTCCTGATCGATCCAGGCTTGTGTCTTGGCGTCCATGACTACTCCTTCTGCGATGGTTTGGCGCTATGCGATGGGGGGTTTCTGGGCCTCTACCTCTCAGGGTGGGAGGCCGCTGGTGGTGTAGGTGTGGCCGAGGCGGCTGGTCCAGAGGTGGTCGCCGTTGGGTAGGGCTTGGTGGTCCCAGCCGGAGTGGTGTCGGAGGTTGTGGTGGTGGCGGCAGAGTGGTGCCAGGTTGGCGACTTTGGTGGGTCCGCCGTGGGCCCATTGCCGGCGGTGGTCCATGTCGCAGTCCACTGCCGGCATCCGACAACCCGGAAAGACACAATGGCGGTTCCGGGCTTCGAGGTGGCGCCGCTGGGCGGCGGTGGGCCGCCGGCGGGTGGTGCCGTTGTCGACTATCTGGCCGGTGTCGGGGTGGGTGAGGGTCCACCGCCATTCCGCCCCGGGGTGAATCTTCTGTGACCTGGCGGGCGATGTCGGCGATGACCGGGCCGTATCCGGCCAACTCTCCCGGATCTTCTTTGAGCCGGGCCAAAGTGGTCAGGTCGACGTGAATGTCCACGGTTCCTCTATGTCCACCGCGTCCGAAATGTTTGCCGTCTAAGAGGTCTAAGAAGACGTCGGCCCGGATCTGGTCGATCGTCCGGGTCT
>DATEEG010000113.1:0-9106 GCA_035281305.1 Acidimicrobiia bacterium
CACTACGTCAAGCGGGCCAAGAGCAAGGAAGACCCCTTCCGGTTGATGGGGTTCGGACACCGGATCTACAAGAACTTCGATCCCCGCGCCCGGATCATCAAACAGGCCGCCACCGACTTTCTCGCCAAGCTCGGCATCAACGACCCCTTGCTCGAGGTCGCCATGGAGCTAGAACAAGTGGCGTTGTCGGACGACTATTTCTTGGAGCGCAAGCTCTACCCGAACGTCGACTTCTACTCGGGAATCATCTATCGAGCACTTGGTTTTCCGACCGACATGTTCACGGTGCTCTTTGCGCTGGGCCGGCTCCCCGGATGGCTGGCGCAGTGGAAGGAAGGGGCAACTGATCCGAAGACCAGGATCTTCCGGCCCCAACAGATCTACACGGGACCGACCGCACGGGATTTCGTCCCGATCGAAAACCGGTGACGTAGTTCGGTCAGTGGCAAACGCCTTAGCCGAATTCGGTAACTGGAGCGCGTGTACCGGGACTCATCGATCAAATTTCGTGAGTGGCGGGCGCCACTGACCAGATTTGGCGCCAACCCGGCGCAGACACCTAAGGCCCGAACCTCACACCCGGTCGATGTCCTCGACATAAGGCTCCCCCACCCGCTCTCCGGTGACGGCGTCGAGAACGATCAAGGCCCGCGACACCGGGGGTTCGCCCGAGTCGTACACCACCACGTGCCAGCGCGGTCGCGAACGCCATCCGTGGAAAGTCAGGGCCGCGGAGGCATGACCGATCGGGAAGGGCGCATCGACCGCGGCCTTAGCCAGCGCTTCCCCGGGTTCGACTTTTCGGGGCCAGGCCGCCAGCCAGTGCCAGGCCGCGAGAGCGATCGCGAGCCCGCCTGCCACCCATCGCCCTGGTGAATTGGGAACCGCTACCGCGACCGTGAGCGCCAGGACCAGGTAGGCGACGGCGGCGGTGCGGCGTCGACGCGGGTCAGGAAATCGATAAGGCCCAAGCATCGACGAATCGAGGTCTTCGGGAACTCGTTCCTGCTCGGCGACGTCTCGCGGGATCTCAATTCCGTCCATGTGGTCCATCCATCAGGAGTCGGGCGCCGACCCGGGCGGGCGGGCTTCGTCCGCCAGTTTGGAGGCGACTTCATCAATCGGAACCCCGCGGGTTTCACGTTCCTCGCCGTAGCGGCGGAGCCCGACCGTCCCCGCTCCTACGTCTTTGTCCCCGACCACGCACAGCACCGGGTGCTTGGACGACAAGGCCCGTCGGATCTTCTCCCCGACCGTGTCGTCACCGTCATCGACCTCTACCCGCAGGCCCGCCTTGCGAAGCGTGGCGGCGACGGCCATCCCATATTCATCGTGACGATCAGCCACAGGGATCACCGTCACCTGCACCGGAGCCAGCCACAATGGAAAAGCGCCCGCGTAGTGCTCCGTGAGGACGCCGGCGAAGCGCTCAATGGAACCCGCCTTGGCGCAATGGATCATGATCGGCTGCGCCGCCAGGTTGTCCGACGTGGCGTACTCGAGTTGGAATCGCTCAGGCTCGTTGAAATCGAACTGGATGGTCGACATCTGCCAGCGTCGGCCGATGGCGTCCTTCACGTGCACGTCGATCTTGGGCCCGTAGAAGGCTCCTTCACCGTGCGCTACGCGGTACGAGACTCCCGCCTCCTCGAGGCACTTCTGAAGAGCGATTTGCGCTACCTCCCACATCCCCAGCTCCCCCACCGCCTTGTCGGGTCGAGTCGAGAGCTCGGCTTCGAATTCTGTGAAGCCGAAATCGCGCAACCACGTGAGGACGAATTCGAGGTGAAGGGCCAGCTCCTCGTCGATTTGATCGGGGCGACAGAACGTGTGGGAGTCGTCCTGGGTGAAGCCCCGCGCTCGCAACAGGCCATGCACCACACCCGATCGCTCGTTGCGATAGACGCCACCCAGCTCGGAAAACCGCAGTGGCAGGTCGCGATATGACCGGCCCCTGCTCTTGTAGATCAGGATGTGGCCAGGGCAATTCATGGGCTTGACCCGGTAGCGATCACCCTCCTCGAGTTCCATCCCCGGGTACATGTTCTCCGAGTAGTAGTCGAGGTGGCCGGAGATCTCCCAGAGAACCTCCCTCGCCAGATGAGGAGTGAACACGAAGTCGAACCCGAAACGCTCGTGCAAGCTCCGCGAGTGGTCCTCAATCAGCTTGCGCAACATCCCGCCTTTGGGATGCCACACCGCCAGCCCGACGCCGAGATCGCGCGGGAACGAGAACAGGTCGAGTTCGGGCCCGAGACGGCGATGATCGCGACGCTCCGCCTCCTCGATCCTGGTCACGTAGGCGTCCAGGGCAGCCTGGCTTTCCCAGGCGGTCCCATAGATCCGCTGGAGCTGCCCCCGCTTCTCGTCGCCGCGCCAATAGGCGCCGGCCGTGCGCAGCAGCTTGAAAGCGCGCAGGCGTCCGGTCGAAGGCAGGTGCGGACCCCGGCAAAGGTCGACGAAGGCCAGGTTGCGATAGACGGTGACTTCCCCTTCGTCACCGACTTCGGAGGGATCGACTCCTTCGATTATTTCGCGCTTGAAGGGCTGGTCGGCGAACAGCGCCAGGGCTTCTTCGCGCCCCAGGGCCTCGCGCTGGAATGGTTGGTCGGCTGCCACGATCTCGGACATTCGGGCCGACAGGCGATCCAGATCGTCCGGTGTGAATGGTCGCCCGATGTCGAAGTCGTAGTAGAAGCCGTCCTCGATCGCCGGCCCGATCGCGAAATGGGCTCCCGGATAGAGGTCGAGCACCGCCTGGGCGAGAACGTGGGCCGCTGAATGCCGGGCGATGTGGCGACCGTTGTCGCTGTTCTCGGTGACGACTTCGAACTTGCCGCCTCTCGTCAAGGGGCGATCCAGATCAAGAAGTTCGCCGTCCACCGCTACCGCCACCGCGGCCTTCGCCAAGCGGGCTCCGATCGACCCCGCGACCTTGGCACCGGTCACGCCAATCGGATGATGGACGACGGTTCCATCGGGATAAATAAGCTGCAGATCCACGATCCAGTCTTCGGCTAGCCTGCGGAAAAAGACAGGCTAACCAGGGCTCAGGCTCGACGAATTCGGTTTTTCGACCGCTCAGACTCCCGACCGATCCTTGGGTAGCAATACTCGGAACCACGACGATCACCTCGGAGGCGTACACCCGCGATGGAAATTGAAGTTCTGCTTCGCACGATTGCCCCCAATGCCACCGCGGTCAACATCAGCGCGGGCGGAAACAAGGTGTTCAGGTTGCGTGAAGAGTCCGGCTTGACCAGCGTCGCCAAGTTCTACACGAGCCCGGCTCGCGAGCGCCGCGAGCGGCATGCCCTCGAAGCGCTGTCTTCGGTCGGGGGAGTCCCTCGAATCATCAATCGCGGAATCGAGGAAGGGCAGGCCTGGATCCAGATGACCGATGGTGGGACCTGGGACCTGGCCACCCTGGGCCGCAACCTCGACAATGTGAGGTCGGCCGGGCGGGTGCTGCGGGGAGTTCATGAGTCGGGAGCCTCTCTCACCAACCTCGCCGGTTCCATCGGCGACATGCAGATCGAGGCTCACTACCAGTCGACTCTCGAGCGCCTTGAGCGGTTCCGCCGGCGCATCAACCTCCCGGCGGAATTGCTCGAAAAGGCGGCAGCCGCCGGAGCGCCGGTCGCGAGCCCCTCGAAGCCGTCTCATACCAGACCCACTCCCGAACAGTTCCTCGTCGCAGAAGGTGGTGGCCAGGTGATGCTCATCGACTGGGAGTGGGCCACGATGGCACCCCCCGAGTGGGATGTGAGCCTTGCCAGTTGGCAACTCGCCAACCTTCTCGGTGACCAGGCTGCCGGCGCCTTCCTCGAAGGCTATGGCGCGGCGGTGTCGGCAGGACGACTTCGCTCCTGGATCGCCTACCACTCGGCGATGATCATGCTCGAAGCCGCCGAAACCCGGGGTGGCCGCCTCCACGACCTGGCCCCTCTGGTCAGATCGATGGCCGACGCGGTCGACTTCGGTTAATCCGACCCTCAGGAGCAGGGTAGAAAAGCTCGAATTCCGGTGGGTTCGGACCGGCTTAGAACGCGAAATCCCACGATCTGGGAGTCTTTCGACTTAGCCTCACGAGAGTCCTATGAGGAGGATCTGTTGCTCGAGGCTTTGCTCGCAGCGACCGCCGCGTCCGGGTTGATTGTCATGGCCCGGGGCCAGAGGCGGGTCGCCAGCATTGGAGGAACTGAATGGGTCGCAGGCGAGGGGGATGACGATCTCCCCTGTCCGTGGTGCTACAGCCCGACGGCTTCCTCCGATTCCCGGTGCCCAAGCTGCGATCGCCGGTTCGGCTGATCAGGTCAGCTTCCGCACGAACGAACGGTCCACATGGTCGACATAGAAACCGAGCGATCGATATAACCCCAGCGCCCGGTGGTTGCTGGCATCGACATACAGGAAGGCGACCCGATCCCCTGCACGCTCCATGACCGAAAGCCCCTGGAGGACGAGAGCGCGGCCAAGTCCGATCCCCTGGGCTCGTGGAGCCACGGCGATCACATATATCTCCCCTTCCCCATCACTTCGTTTCAGCCAGCAGAACCCGACCAACCCGCTGCCGTCCCACGCCATTAGCAGTTCGTCGGCGCGAAACCACGGCTGACTCATCCGATTCTGAAGGACTTCGCGGGTCCATCTGCCATTCTCAGGATGGTCCACGAACGCCGCATTGTTGAGTTCGAGCCACGCCTGCTCGTCGCGGCCCGGCACGAACGGAGCCAGGTGGACGCCGGCGGGGAATCTGGCATCGGAGCGATCTACGTCCAAGCTGCCGGTCATCTGCCTTTCCAACTTCAGCAGTTCTCGCTCGGCCGCGAAGCCGGCGCGGATGGCCACTTCGGCCAGCCGCGGCTGAAACAACCAGGCTCTGACGGCAGTGCCACCCCTCCGCGCTACCTCGGCGATCCCCGCGTTGAAGAGGTCGAGGAAGGTTGCAGGCGACCGCTGGTCGGGGTCGACGGCGACCTCCATTCCCCACCAACCTGGCTCGGCGCCGGGGGTCAACGCAACGTATGAAACGAGTCGGGTGTCGTGTTCCCCCACCAGACCGACAACCTTGTCACCGTCGCCCTGGAAGAGCATCAAGTACTTGTGCTCACCGATCGGCTGATGCCCGTCCGCGGCCTCGACCCGGCTCAAAAGCTCACCAACCGCCGCCAGGTCTCGAGGGAGAGAAACAAGACGAATGTGCATCCCCTCCGACAGTACCGGTCCCGGACCTACCAGGATGGGACGACTCCGCCCCTATGCTCCGCAGACCCATGAGTGCGGTCGGTCTAGTGCTAGGTGGCGGTGGAATCACCGGCGCCGCCTATGAGATGGCGGTGCTCATGTCAATCGAACTCGCCACGGGATGGGACCCGAATCAGGCCGATGTCGTCGTCGGCACTTCTTCCGGTTCCTTCGTGGCTGCGATGGTGCGCCACGGACGACTCGACCTCGATTCCCTGGTTCTGCCCACCGACGATCGCGACCAGGTCGCCCAGCGGATCAAGGATCGAATCTTCAATCGGAAACCCGGCGTGCGGGTTCGCACCTGGCTTCGGCATGGAATCTTGCCCGGAGTGAGGCGACCCGGGCTGACTCTGCTCCTGGGATCTCCCGCTCCTTATGACACTTCGGGCCTGGGAGCCTGGGTCGCCGAGGAACTGGGCGAAGCTGCCGACGGCTGGCCACCCGACCCAACCGTCGTCGTTGCCTACGACGTTGTAGGCCGGCGCCGCGCACCCTTCGGAACCGTCGATGCCCCCGAAATCGGCATCGCCGAAGCCGTCGCCGCTTCAACCGCCATCCCGGTCCTCTTTCGCCCCTGGGTGATCGACGGTCGCCCCTACGTGGACGGCGGCGTCGTCTCCGGAACCCACGCCGACCTGGTCCTCGGCAACCCGCGGGAACTCGACCTGGTTCTGGTGATTGCGCCGATGGCCGCCGAGGAGGATCGGCGGGGGGCGTGGGCCCACGAGCGCCTCTTCGACAAGGTAGGACGACGGACGCTGGAAGAGGAACTTCGCCTCATCAAGGAGGCTTGGCCCGCTTGTGATGTCCTGGTTCTGCGGCCGACGCCACAGATCCTGGCTGCCATGAGACCCAACCCCATGGAAGCCGAACTGGCAGTGTCCACCTTCGTCCGGACTCTGACTGCGATGAAACGCACCCTGGCCGAGCAGTCGACCTGGAAGCTTCTCTCCCACCACCTCGGAACTTCGCCTCGCGCGCCCGGCCGGCGCGTCAGCCCTTGACGAGCCGCGCAGCGATGGGTCCGGCGGTCGCCATGATCAGGACGTAGCCGGCGGATACCGCCGCCAGCTCGGGCGGTGCCCCCGCTGCGATACCGAGGCCCGCCATCACAATCGAGAACTCGCCTCTGGCAAGCAGGAGCGCTCCGGCCCTGCGGCTGCCGCGAGCACTGATCCCCTGTCGTCGGCCGGCCCACCTCGCCAGGAAGAGCTTGGTGAAACCGGTGACGATGGCAAGAGCCAGCACCGGCAGGGCCACCCCGGGAAGGGCGCCCGGGTCGGTCTGAAGCCCGAAGAAGACGAAGAACACTCCGGCGAAAAGGTCCCGCAGGGGGGTCAGAAGCTCCCGGGCCCGGTGGGCGGCGTGCCCGGAGAGGCTGATCCCCACGAGAAAGGCGCCGACCGCCGCCGAAACATGCAAGCGTTCGGTGAGGCCTGAGACCACCAGGGTGATTCCCAGGACCGTCAAGAGGTTCACTTCATCAGAGGATGAAAACGCCACCTCGCTGAGCCGCTCACCGTGGCGATGGGCGGCGAGCAGGATCAGGGCCACGACGACGAGCGCCAGAGGAACCGAGATCAGGATTCCGCTCAGCGCTCCGCCTAGTGCGATCCCACCCAGAATCGGGAGCACGATTGCCATCGCCAGGTCCTCGAACACGAGCAGCGAGAGAACCATGGGCGCCTCGCGGTTTCCCATCCATTCCAGGTCGCTCAGGAGCTTGGCCGCCACCCCGGACGACGATATGTACGTGACACCCCCGAGGAACAGCGACGGGATCACACCAAGACCGAGAATCAATCCCGCCACGAAACCGGGCGTGTAGTTGATCAGGAAGTCGACCACGCCAATCGATGCGGTGGTCCTCAAGCTTTGAATGAGTTCGCTGGCGGTGTACTCGAGGCCCATCATGAGCAGCAGGAGGATGACCCCGAGATCGGCTCCGATCTCCACGAAACCCTCCGAGGTCACCAACTCGACAAACCCACCCTCCCCCAGCGACAAGCCGGCGATGAGGTAGAGGGGAATCGGAGATAACGAAAAACGGACCGCCAGACGGGCCACGAGGGCAAGCAGGACGATGACGCCGCCCAGCTCGAGAAAGAGCCGCCCGGGGTCGTCCATCAACCGGAGGTGATGATCTCGCTGGCTGCTTCGATGCCCTCCGGAGTGCCCACGACGACCAAAGTGTCACCCGGCTCGATGCGGAACGACGGTTCCGGTGCGGGGAAGGCGGTGCCGTCGCGCAGAGCAGCAACGATCGAGACACCGGTGCGAGTCCGCATGCGCAAGTCCCCGATGGTGTGATTGGCAGCGTGGGCGACGTCGGGGACCGGAAGCCAATCGATGGCAAGGCCCTCGATCTGTTGCTGGAGGTGGTTCATGTCGGCCACCACCTGGGAGCCACCGAGCATGTCGATGAGGTTGTGGGCTTCTTCTTCATTCAGGTGGACGGTTATCGCCACGAGGTCGGGGTCCTCCGGTGGGCAGACGAAAACGTCCCGTCGGCCGGTTCGGCTATGGATCACGCCGATCCTCTGGTTTTCGGCCGTGATGAAGTCGTATCGGACTCCATGGCCGGGCAATTCGGTCTTTTCGATCTGGGCTATTTCGAACTCCCTACTCTGAAAGGTCATCTTGCCAGGTCGAAACTCAACCGTCTCCATGGCCGGCCCTTGAAGGCCATCGAACTGATCGGCCGATGGCCGGTGCCGTCACCGGCGATGGCGGTGGTCGGACGCGAGGGCCTTCGATTCAAATACGGTTCCTTCTACACGGTCTTTCGATGGGCCTCGGTCACGAAGCTATTCACCGCCTATTCGGTGCTGGTCGGCATCATCGGCGGCCGGTGGACACTCGACGATGCCGCCGGACCCCCGGGATCCACGGTCCGTCACCTCCTGGCACATGCTTCCGGCCTTCCGTTCGAGGGTCGTACCCCGATCACCCCGCCGGGGCGCCGACGCATCTATTCCAACACTGGCTTCGACCTGCTGGGTGAGTTCGTTTCCGAAAAAACCGGACGGATCTTTGCCGACTACCTCCAGGACAGCGTCCTCGGGCCATTGGGGATCGAAGCCGAATTGGTGGGCCGGCCTTCTGAAGGCCTGGTCGGCGGCGTCGAAGGAATGGCGCGTTTGGCGGCCGAGTTGCTCACGCCGACCCTGCTGGATCCGGATCTCCTCGAGCAGGCCACCACCGTGACCTTTCCGAGCCTCCCCGGAATGCTCCCGGGGGTCGGCAGGTTCGATCCCCTGGAGTGGGGGCTCGGGTTCGAAATCAAAGGGGCTAAGTCCCCGCACTGGACCGGTCAGACCAACTCCCCCGAAACCTACGGCCATTTCGGGGGGAGCGGCGCGTTCCTGTGGGTCGATCCGGTCGCGAGCATCGGTCTCTGCGTCCAGACCGGTCGCGAATTCGGACCCTGGGCGCTGGAGTCGTGGCCGATCCTGTCCGACGCAGTCCTGGCCGAAGCTACCGGCTGACCACTGACGTTCTCGGGGTCTACCAAACCCGTCGGTAAAGATCCCGGACGGCCTTTTGGCCCTTGCTCAACAGGCCAACTCGGCCTCGAGTGGGGTACGAAAGCGGGGCGTCACTTTGGTGTCGCCCATCCATTCCTCTACGGCGGCGGCTTCGCGGGCGACGGCCTTGATCACCGCAGGGGGCGCTGGTACCAGAAGCCGGTAGGCGATTTTTCGCTCTTTTGTCTGCCCCCAGCCTCCGACGATGCGCCCGTTGTGCCATATCGAGGGTCCGATGTTGCCGTTGCGGTCGAAGAGCGCCTTCTTGTGCGGACCCAGAAACCACTCGCGCTCCTTCCACCCCATCGGGGTCGGATCGAGACCCGGCA